>CAYZLP010000405.1:0-5196 GCA_964478635.1 uncultured Caldilineaceae bacterium | reverse complement strand
CCACGATGGCGATACGATCGGCGTCGCCGTCCATGGCCATGCCCAGATCATAACGGCCTTCCTGCATGGTCGCGATCAGGATGCCCAGCGATTTGAGATCCGGCGATGGAGAGCGCCCGCCAAAGAGTGGATCGTGGCGGTCGTGAATCGTGGCGACACGGCAACGAGCTTCCGTAAGCACGGTGTCCAGCGTCGCCCGCCCGGTGCCATACATGGGATCCAGCAGCACCCGCAGGCCGGCCCGGCGGATGGCGTCCATGTCGATCTGGCCTTCGACCGCATCCACATAGGCGTTCGTAAAATCGGCGTACCGCACGATGCCGTCGGCCAAGGCCAGGTCAAAATCGATTCGGGCCACCTTGTCACCGGTCAGAAGATTGGCCTCGAAATCGAGCCGGTCGGTCTCCTCCGTGAGCAGGAGAGAGCCGTCTTGCCGGAAGATCTTGAGGCCGTTCCATTCCGGAGGGTTGTGACTGGCGGTGAAGACCAGGCCATAGGCTGCCCCTTGCGCCTGGGTGGCGAAGGTGACCAACGGGGTCGGCGCGTCTTCTTCCAGCAGAAAGACCGGGATGTTGTTGCCCGCAAAGACCTCGGCTGCAACCAGCGCCGCGCGATCGGAGAGGAAGCGTCGGTCATATCCGATGAGCACGCCCAGGGACTCCCGATCTTGTTCGATGATCTGATTCGCCAAGGCCTGGCACAGGCGACGCACGTTGCCCATGGTGAAGCCTTCCCCGATGATGGCGCGCCAGCCGCCCGTGCCGAAGTGGATTTCGTTCTTCTCTTCGGCCCGATTGGGTCGAAACTGCCGCTTCTGGAGGATGAATTCCGCCCGGGCCAGGTCTTCGGCTGCGTTGATGCCCAACCGTTCATCTGGGTCGTGGCTCCGATAGCTGACGACCTTGTCGCCGGTCCGGAGAAATTGATGAATGACGTCGGTCAGCCGCAACTCGGCGCCGCCACGGGCGGCCATCTGCTGCAAGATCGCGAAGAGCCGATCGGCTCGGGCTACGTATGCACCAAGATTCAGCTCTTGGATGTGCCGCATTGGTCCGGAAACGTCATCTTCCTCAACGATATCGATAATGTGCCCGGTTTGATCGCGCACGACCCGTCCATAGGGGAAATCGGCATCGGTTTCGGCGGTGAAGAGCGTCAGCGCGGCCCGTTTCAGCCGATGACGGTGAATCATGCCCAGCAAGGAGGAAGCCCGGAAGAGGGGCGTGTCGCCATAGAGGATGAGCAGATCGCCCTGATAATCGGCAAGCGCCTCCGCGGCCATCAGCACGGCATCCCCGGTTCCACGGAGATCATCTTGCATGACGTAAAGATAGGCGTCACCGAGGTACGTTTGCAGCGGGTCATCCTTGGGGCCGACGACTATGAAGATATCGTCCGGCGCGACAAAGCGGCGCGCCAGCAGCAGGACATGATCGATGATGCGGGCGTCACCCAGTGGCGCCATGAGTTCAAGCGCGCCGTCCCCTTCCCGGGCGGCCAGGACAATTGCCTTCATGGCTATTTCAACCCCGTGGTGGCGATTCCCTCGACCACGTAGCGCTGGGCCGCAATATAGAGAACGATCAGCGGCAGTACGGCGATCACGGCCCCGGAGAGGAGCAGATTCCACTGGGCCCCATACTCATTCTGAAAAGTGGTCAGGCCGATGGTGACCGTGCGCAGTTCAGGCGTGGAGATGTAGAGAACCGGGCGCAGCAGTTCATTCCAGTTGTGAATAAATGCAATCAAGAAAAGCGTGGTCAGGGCCGGGACGGAAATGGGCAAGAAGATATCCTTGTAAATGCGAAAGGTTGAGGCGCCGTCCAAAACGGCCGCATTGACCAGTTCATCCGGCACACCGGCGAAAAACTCGCGCAGCATGAAGGTGCCGAACGAGGCAACCAGAAACGAGGGCACGATGAGGGGCAGGTAGGTATCGAGCCAATCGAGGCGAGCCATCAGCAGGAATTCGGGAATGATGATGACCTCCGTGGGAATCATCGTGGTGGAAAGCAGCACCGCAAAGATCACGGCGCTGCCCCGAAACTTCATGCGCGCGAAGGCGAATCCGGCCAGAGACGCGGCAATGAGCTGGCCAATTGCCGCTGCACCGGCGACCAGGAAGCTGTTGGCGGTATAGCGTACGAAGTTGTGGCGCGTCCAGACTTCTCGATAGGCATCCCACATGCCTTCCTGAAAGAGCAGGTCGGGGTAAAGCGTCGGCGGCAGGGAAAAGATGGCGCCGCGCGACTTGAAGGTAGTCGTTACCATCCAAAAGAAGGGAAATGCCGTTGTAAAGGCAAAGACCAGCAGAACGCCGTACGAAAGCAGCGCACGCCAGCTGCGCGGGTTCACAATGATTGCTCCTCTAGATTGCGTACTCGACCATGCGGTCTTTCAAGCGGAATGAGACAAAGGTCGTGAAGCCGACAACGATCATGAGAATCACGGCCAGGGCGGATGCATAGCCCATGCGGCCGAAGGTAAAGGCATTTTGATAAATGAAATAGGCCAGGGTGGTCGACGCATTGTTGGGACCGCCGCCGGTCATGGTATAGGTGACCTCAAAGGTTTTGAAGGCCTCGATAATCGTGATCACCAGCACGAAAAAGGTGATGGGTGATAGCAAGGGCAAGGTGATTTTGAAGAACTGCTGCCGTTTGTTGGCCCCGTCCATGGCCGACGCTTCGTAGAGGCTGGCCGGGATCCCCTGAAGGCCGGCCAAAAAGATCAGCATCTGAAAGCCGACCTGCTTCCAGATGGCCACGATGGCCAGGGCCGGCAGAACCCAGAATTTGTCGGCCAGCCACGCCGGGGGATCGGCGACGTTGAAAAAGGTCACCAGCACGTAGTTGAGCACGCCGAACCGGGTGGCGAAAATCCAGCGCCAAACCATGGCCACCGCGACCATGGCCGTGATGTAGGGCATGAAGTAGAGGCCCCGGAAGAAGGCAATGCCGCGCAGGCGCTGATTGACCATGAGCGCCATGAGCAACGAAATCACCATGACGCCGGGCACGAAGAGCAGTGTGAAGACCACTGTGTTGCGAAAGACCAGCCAGAAGGTGTCCGATGCCATAAGCTCCGTGTAGTTGCTGAGCCCCAACGGTTCCGGCGGGGTGCGCACATTCCACCTGGTGAAGCTGGCATAGAGGGCCACGGCCGTTGGGCCCAGGCGAAAAATGATCAGTCCAACGATGGTCGGCAAGAGAAACAGATAGGGAGTCAGTTTGCCATGCTTCATGACGGTTTCTTCCTAAGGGGGAAATTGTGGACCCACCGACACCTGCGGGAGATGGATATCCACCTTCCGCAGGTGTCGGTCGCGCTGCGTCCAAATGTCAACTGAACCTACAGCAAACGCACTACGGTTCGGGGTAGTAGCGCTCCAGAACGCCGTTGGCATACTCGGTGATATTGCCCAGCGCAGTCTCCAAATCGGTTTCGCCGTTGAAGACTTCGCCGAGTCGTCCTTCCAGACCGGCGCCATCCGTGTAGCCGCGCCATTCACCCCAGCCGGGCGTGAAGGTCGTCGGACCGGTGTTGTTCGCCCACTCCAAGAGGAACTCCTTGTTGTCCGGCTGCTGATCTTTCTCCAGGAATTCGTCGGAGAAGGCTACGGGCGAATAGATGGGAATCTTGCCGCCGAAGGTCAGATCGATGGTCCGCTCCGGACCCGTCATGAAGTTGATGAAATCCCAGGCCAGATCGGGATTTTCACAGGTCGAGGCGATGGCCATGCTGTCGGGCCAGCCGTAAGCCGTATCCTCCGTGGCCTGGGGCCCGCGGGGAATGGGCGCAACGCCCCACTGGAAGTCATCGCCGATGGTTTCGCGATTGCCGTTGATGTTCCAGGCGCCGTCCACCCACATGGCGCTCAGGCCCAGGGGGAAGACATCCTGTTGGCGCACGCCTTCCATCTCTTTGGGCTCGGGTGCGACGCCGTGTTCGTGGATCAGACTGTCGAGGAAAGCCAGGGCTTCCACAGCGTTGTCGTCGGCGGCAAAGCGGGTCTTGCTCTCATTGAGCAGACGCCCATTGTTCTGGTAGATCCAGGATTCGATGTGGGCATAGCGACCGTAGAACCAGAAGCCGTACTGGTCGATCACACCGTCCTCGCCCTCGTCGATGGTCAGCTTTTGCGCGGCGTCCAGGAACTCGTCCCACGTCCAGCCTTCACTGGGATAGGGTACGCCCGCTGCGTCGAAGGCATCCTTGTTGTAGAAGAGCACAGTCTCCACGAACGCGAAGGGGAAGGCGTGCATATTGCCGGTCTCTTTGTTGCGCACGACATCAAAGACACCGGTGTAATAGTCATCAGGGTTGATGTCCCGGTCGACGTACTCCTGGATATCGAGCAGCAGACCGTCGCTGATCCACTGGTCGACAAACCCAGCGCTCATGTTGAAGACGCAGGGCAGATCCTCGGCCGCGGCCAGGGCCTCCAGCTTCGTCCAATAGTCGGGCGTCCCGATCGTCTGGAAGTCGATGGTGACGTTGGGATTGGCCGTCGTGAACTTGTCGACCATGATCTGCTCGGTCTCCTCAAAGGAGGGATCCCACATGGTGTAGCCCATGGTGACCGCCTCGTCCCCGGCCTCACCTGCGGCTGTATCGGCTGCGCTACCTTCAGCGCCACTGTCTGCCGCCGGCGGTACCGCTGTACAGGCGGTCAGCGCCAGGGCGAGCAGCAGCACCAGCGCAAGGATCTTGGATGACTTCATCATCGGATTCATTCTCCTTCATGCGTTGCATCGGATGGAAATAAGATGAAACGTGAATCTTGAAACCAGGCATATTTTGAACGTATGGCGCCCCCTTTCCCGCGTGCAACTGTTTGAAAGCTCTGGCAGAAACGCCAGCACTTGAATCACCCGGGCTTAATTCCAGGCAAGGTCACCGCGCGTCTTCCAGTAGGTCACCGGCGCTTCGGCCAGGGTCGCAAGGTGCGATACATCGGCCTCTTCCCAGAGGACGGCAAGGGCGCCGACATTCGCGCGCACATGCTCGGGCGTGGCCGCACCGCTGAGCACAACGCTCGTCCAGAACTGGGCCAGGACCGCGGCGAGAGCCAGGGCATCGACAGTCGTATTGAGACGAGCGGCTTCCGCTTGCAGAAGGGCCAGCTTTGGCGCAAAGTCGGGCATCTCGTTACGCGGGGTTAGGCGCCCATTTGCCAGCGCCTCCTTGACCACC
>CAYZLP010000404.1:0-5211 GCA_964478635.1 uncultured Caldilineaceae bacterium | reverse complement strand
ACGGTTCCGTTGGAGGAGTTGTTTGGCGAAGAATACGCGCAAGTCGAACAGCGGTGATGCGTACGATAGTCGAAAAGTGCGAGCGGGGGCCCACATGAGAAGAAAATCATATGAGCCCCCGCTTGTGTTTGCCGCGGTTGGATGCGGCGCCTCTGCCGGAGTGACAGTCACTCCGGCAAGACTCTCGCTCTCTTGTGAGTTTGCGGTTCGCTTGGGCCGGGCTTGGGCTCAGCTATGCGGTGCGAGTCCTAACGCCGCCAGAAACGTCTGGCCGATAAGCGGCTGGGCTTTGGCCATTGCCTTGCGCTTGTAGCGCACTTCCAGCTCCTGGAAACCGGGGTCTTCCAGGTTTTCCCAATCCGGGTACCAGTCCCGGATGAGATCGATCATGGTCGCGACTTGTTCCGGCGTGAGTGCCATGAGGTTTGCCTTTCCTGTCAAAGAGGCGGTAGATTCTTGACATTTCTGCGCGATCGATCATTGAAAATTGCCAGGCTTGTGCTATGCTGTGAAGCACAAGGCCCTGTCCTTTGCGAAACCTCACGTGCCACGTGGGGCCCGGCAACCGCTCGACGGTTGGCATAGCAAGGATGGGGTTTTCCGTTTTCTGAGCAGCATTCCAGTCGTTCGTGGTATTGACTATTTCGCTGCAGAACAGGGTTTTATTGATATTCATGCAGAGACCCGCAGCATTGTTCTTGTGAAAAGATCACTTTGATTCTGGTGACGAAAAGAGCCTTAACATCTCGAAATTTCTGGAGTACCTTCCGTTCTCACTATTGTCCATGTTTTTGTCCTCGTTGCCATCTTGATTCTCTTGTCTCAAGACGTAATGAGCACAAAGTGCATCCAATACAACCCTGATATCTGTCTCCGTGGCAGTAATGTTCTGTTTTTTAACAAGTTGGCAGATCGAGCGGAATGAGAGCGAACTTACCGATTCATCTGCTGTGGCGAAATGGTGCAAAATGAAGCGCGCAATCTCAGCATGCTCATCAAAACAATCGATTAACCGTTCCACATAATGCAAAAACGCATCATTCAATACGGGATCTAGAAGAACTGTGTTTACATCCTGAAGGGTAAATAGTGGATCTTTGCTTCGCTTTCTTTCTTCATTTCTAAAACCATTCCGGAGCGCCCGCTCGTAATACTCAACAATATTCCACGCAATTGCCTGGAGAAGATATGCGTTTCCGTTGGCTTGTCTTGTGATTTCCTCAATGGCTGTGCGATGAAACATGTAGTAGCCGATACAATGCGGACCATTGAGCAGTTGAGCGGTTTCCCCAGCCTTGTAGGTACCGTTATCGATTGGAGGCACGACTATGGGACTTGTTGTGCGGGACGCAGAAGCCTTATGAGAGGCAAAGTAGCCGTTATCTCCGACGTTGCGCAAAATGATCAATCCAAAATTTGAGATAGACTCGGATAGATAATAGAGAAAACTCAATAGACGGCGGAACTCAGGCGAGCCAACGATTCTGTCAATGTGATCGAAATCATCCAATACAAGCACTAGACCCTCATTCGGGCTGTCCAGAAATTGAGTCGTTTGCCTAATCATCTCCTCAATCGTGCGATATGGTTCAGTGAGAAGCTGTTCTTCAACGCTGCCGTCAATCTGAAATCGCTCACGCATTCTGTCGTATATTGCGTAATGAATACGAGTTGCCGGCGCAACTGACGAGTTAAGGTGCTGCAGGCTAACACGAACAAAATGGATGTGGGCCAGTCTTCTTTCTATAGTGCAGACAAGTGAGCTTTTTCCCATTAACACAGGCCCAACAATTTCCAACGGCAAGAAATGATTCGAGTTCCAGGCTCTCTGCATGGACTGAATGAGTGATTCCCGCCCGACAAAGGTAGGTGAATCATATAGCGGTTCAGCATATCCAAACGGATTATTGAACACCGGTGCCGGTACATATGGAATCGTATCAGGCGTCTCTGACTGTATTTTCGACCGCCAGTTATCAATAATTTGGCACAATTGCTTAGCAACCATCGCATCAGTTAATTCTATGGTGGCTGGCGCGCCGGTGTTGACATCTTCGCCATTGACATTCACGGAGTTGCACTGCAAATCGTCTTGTATTTCAGGAAGCTCCGCCAGTAATAGTTCTCTGATCTGGGTTCTTGATGTGGTTTGCTCTTTGTCACAGTGTCGATAAATAACAGCATAGCGCATCAAGTAAGCGATATCTGCAATGGCCTTTGAAGAAATGCTCAAGCGCTTCCTGGGAAGATTCACTACATCCGGTATATTGTGTTGATCGATGGACAATATATTGTTGATGTCGGCAAGACCTTGGAGTGTTTTCTGTACATTCAATATCTCGACCAGGTCATTCGGAAAATCTTCCTTCATGGTGTCGTATAACCGTGGAAGATTTCCATAAATGACTTCGAAATGATACTTTTGGTCGTGAAGCAATGCGAGTAATCGACGAGCCCTAGTTCTCCCATCGATTTCGTTCTTTTCTTGCCGCAACATATCTAAGCTGAGGGCGTTGCCGTGAGAACGGACACTTCTTAAGGATAGAGCATGACTGATCTGATCCAGATATGAAAGTTGCTCCAATTCATACATTGTTCGGGTGGCGCCGATATTATCATGAACCACCCAATACCTGATTTGCTCTTCTCTATCAGCACTGGTCAAATCTCCCCAGTAGCGCAGAAGCGCCTCAACAACATACTGACGCTGTAACGTGTAGCGCCAGATGTCCAGAATATTGGCCAGTGCCGTTTGCCAGTCATTGTCCAGCCAGACTTCCACCATTGCTCCAACATCTCGTCTTTGCTGTGGTGTTACACGTGGCAATGGCGGCCCGAGCTTTCCGGTGTTCTGGGAATTGTCCCACTGCGACTCAAAAGGCCAGAGCCAGTCGTCAAAGCGAAGTGCTGACACGTAATATGCAACAAGGCTGGTCAATATATAGACCGCGGCGGAGCCAATCTCATTAAGCGACCAGGCGGCAGGATAATGGGCAGCATAAAGAATGAATAAAGGCAGCAGGCAACAGAACAACCCATAACTAATGAATCTCAGTTGATTGGGTACCGCATCACTGTAGTAAGCTGCCAATACGCTGCGGAGCAGCCCGAGACCAATACCCATGAAGAGGTATGGAAAGAACAGTAACCAGGCCAAAGACAGCGACTCCATACGGATTTGAAAATAAAACGCGGTATATGCTGACAGGCTGATGACGCCTAGGAGAGGTCCAAATAGAGCAAACTGTGCGGGCACGCGTCGATACAACGACACAAGTAGTGGAACTACCAGAACCATCACTCCCCAAAAGAACGCATTGGCAAGGTCATCCAGAATTTGCTCAGTTGGAAAAAGTCTTGACGGGATTGCTACCAGAAAATAGATCAATGTCAGAAGGACCATCGCCAGCATCGTGATAACGCCGATGATTAAAAAAAGATCAATCGAGCGACGTTCGCGAGTAATCTTTTCCTCTTTTGGCTGCTCTAGGAACTTTACGCTGTATTCGTGCAGTATTTGCGGAAAACGCAATATCCAGTTCGTCAGACAAACATAGCTAGACCAATTGGAAAGAGAGAGACAGCCCAAATAGGGCTCGATCAGCGCAAGTCTCCGGGTGGCATCTTTTTCCACGGACAGTCTCCAGAACTTAGTTGTGTTTTTCGGAATCGATGAAGTACAGACGAAAGCTTGATAATCCTGTAGTTGAAAAACGAAGTGCCATCAAGTAGGACTTAGCATCGATCTCTACCAACGTATGCCAATCGCCCTCGCTACCTGGCACGCGTTCAAGCGCACAACCGTATTTAGTATCAAGAAGCGATTTGATTTGATGTGCTGGCATTCCAAATTCGAGCGTAAATGGGAGACTGCCCTGATACCCTTTCTCGATTTCGATCTGGACAATGCGCTGTTCTGTGTACATGGTGTCTGGCGCAACAATCAACTTGACTGCCTTTTCTGGAAACCAGGCTATCAAATGTCCATCAGTTTCAGAGTAGTACTCCTTCGGTGCAAGCCCCCATCTTCGTTTGACCTCGCCCAGTGAATCTATACCCAACACAATGTCCTCAATGACTGCTGTTACTCGCTGTCTCGTGGCGACATGAAACCACTGTTTCGCATCTTCATGGAGTTTGCGAATAGCTGCATTGTCTGGATTGGATTCGTACGCACCGTCGACTAACTCCATCGTGCGACCGTGACGTTCTGCCCATTGAATTAGGTCAAAGAAAATATCCCGATTGGGCCCATTGCCGACGATTACTTCAAGATTCTCTCCCAACCTAAAAAAAACCAACTGACGCATCTCGTCCCGAGTGAATGATTCTAACAACGCTTGATAAAGCTGCCTGAGTTGCCTCGGCGTCAGTCTGTTCATGATGAAGGTCATTCCCCGCTGTAAAGACTATTGCCTGCCGTGACTGAAGTGTCTTCCTGGTTCATTCGAAAAGTCCAACGAATCTAGGCGAGAACGATTGTGCTACCAGAAGTAGTGTGGCCGAATTTTCGTCGAGGCGCCTGTGTCGAGCATCGTCGAAGTATACACTCCGATCTACCCTTTGCATGTCTCTGCCCTATGTTAGTAGCTGGTCAATTCGTATGGAAATGTGTTCTTGATCTTGCGCTCAATCGGAGGAGCTGGCCACGCAATGAATGTCGTGCAGTCAGGCAGTACATCCGGCGGTCCAAAGGTCAAACCGTGTTCAGACAGAAGGCAGCAAGTGATAACCGCTGGTGCGGAAATAGCCGACCAGCACGTCGAAGCATTCAGCGTGACGCAGGGTTACCTTGAAGCGATCTAAAAGCGTTTGGTCGGGTTCGTTGGTGAAAAAGGTGAGGTCGTTGTTCACGACAGACGTGCGCTTTCCAATGGCCACTCGGCGTTCACTCCGGCCAACTCGACGTTCACCGTAGGAACTGCCTTCAGGGGATTACAGATACTCGTTGTCACATTGCCCTGGTGGTCAGCGGTGATGGATTCGACGATGACTGAGGTCGCTGGCGGACCGACATCAGCTTCTACAGTGTACGAGTTCATGCCCAGCGTGTCAAGCGAAATCGCGGGCTCACAGGGATTCTCAGTTTGAACTAAATCTACCGCGGATTTGGCAGATTGGGGCGAATCCCGCCTGATTTTCTGCAGGCAATCGGTATGATCGTTCGACAGGCTCACGACAAGTCGTTCGACAGGCTCACGACAAGTCGTT
>CAYZLP010000403.1:0-5215 GCA_964478635.1 uncultured Caldilineaceae bacterium | reverse complement strand
AAGATCGTGTTGGCAATGATCGACGTGTTGAACGATATACCCAGAATCAAGAACGTGGCCGCCAGAATCTTGGTGCGCGGGTCCAGCCGGTGAATGAACGAGTCGGTCGGTATATACTGGCCGATGGTGACATTGCGCATCAACTCAAAGTTTTGCATCGACTGCGCTCCCCAGAAGGTGCACCGCGTCCTCCACGGTGTAGAGCCCGGCCTGCTCGCGGGTGATCAGTCCCTCATCAGCCAGCATCCCCAGAACGGTCGTTACGCCCGGCACGTCCAATCCCTGCCGGTGCAATTCGTCCGGTTGGCCAAAGATCTGGTCCACCGTTCCATGTGCCAGGGTGGTGCCGTCCGCGATGACGTAGAGACGGCCACAGATCTGGGCCAATTCCTCCATATTGTGGGAAATGATGACCAGCGTAATGCCCCGTGTGCGCAGCGCCTCGATCATCGCCAGCAGCTGGCGCCGGCCTTCCGGATCGAGGCCCGACGTGGGCTCGTCCAAGACCAGCACCTCGGGCTCTAGGGCCAGCACGCCCGCCAGGGCCACCCGACGCTTCTGGCCGCCGCTCAGGGCAAAGGTGACGCGATCTTTGTATTCTTCGAAGCCGAGACCAACCGCCTCCATGGCCCGGCGCACCCGCTCACGTATTTCCTCCTTGGATAACTTCAGGTTCCGAGGCCCGTAGGCGATGTCATCGCCCACATACCGTTCGAAGAGCTGGGCCTCTGGCTGCTGAAAGACCAGGCCGACCCGGCGGCGGATCTCCCGAATCGGGGCCGATTTTTGGGCTGTGTCGTGATCGAAGACCGTTACCACGCCCGCATGGGGGCCGAGGAGCGCATTGAAATGTTGAATGATGGTTGACTTGCCCGAACCGGTGTGGCCGATGATGCCCAACACCTCGCCGGAATGCACATGCAGGTTGACGTGCTCGATGGCCTTCACTTCCAGCGGCGTACCGTGCATGTAGTTGTGGCCCACGTTTACCAGTTCGATGATGACCGGCGCGCCGGGCTCCGCCAGTCCCCTCGTGCCGGGCTCTACCGCGATATGGGCGGGCAGAGGCGCATCCGCCACATAGGCGCGATAGGCGTCCACAAACTCTTCTGCGGTCAAAATGGCGACCGGGAAGGCAGGGTCCAGATCGTTCAGGGCATGGGCGAGCTGCGTCACCTGGGGTACGCCAAGATGCAGTTCCCGGAGGCGATCGCGCTGGGCGAAGATCTCTCGGGGGGTGCCTTCCATGACGATGCGCCCCTCGGCCATGATGATGAGCCGATCAGCCGCGACTGCCTCTTCCATGAAGTGGGTGATGGCAACGATGGTCGTGCCTTCCTGGCGGTTCAGCCGGTGAGCGACCTCCAGGACTTCCTGCCGGCCCAGGGGATCGAGCATGGCCGTGGCTTCATCCAGAACGAGCACGTCGGGCCGCATGGCCAGCATGCCCGCGATGCAGATGCGCTGCTTCTGCCCGCCGGAGAGCATATGGGGCGGGCGCTTGCGCAGGGGCGTCATGTCCACCTGTTCCAGCGACCAGTCGACCCGCTGCACGATCTCGGCGTGATCGAGGCCCAGATTCTCGGGGCCGAAGGCTACATCTTCCTCGACGATGGTGGCCACGATTTGGTTGTCGGGCGTCTGGAAGACCATGCCGACCGTGGAGCGGATCTCCCGGAAGCGGTTCGATTCCCGGGTATTCCACTCCTTGACCCAAACATCGCCCGCCGTGGGCGCGAGCAGGCCGTTCAGGTGCTTGGCCAGGGTCGATTTGCCGGAGCCGTTGTGGCCGAGGATGACTACGTACTCGCCAGGACGAATGACCAGGTCTACGCCGTCCAGGGCAGTCACGGGCGAATCGCTATCGGCATCGTAGATGTGATGTACGCCCTCGAGGCGGATGATGGGTTCCAAGCCGGGCTCCAACGGTCTGGCGGCGGATTGTTGAAGGGACAGCGCGCCTGTCCGAAGCTATCTTAGCAGGCATCAGGGCAATTTGGAAAACGCCTGTGAAGAAATGCCATCATCCGGGCGTTTCTCGGGCTATTCGCTCATGGTTGACAAATCACACGGGACATCGTATCGTGTAGATGCTGGATTAAAATTGCTCCTCCTAGATCAACTTCTGTCGGCGGTTGCGCCCGATACGCATCCGTAGACTGCCATGGGTAGGCTGGCGGTCTTCATCCGCAGTCATTCCCTGTTGTTTGAAAGGAGGTCGGTGGATAGGCACGAGGTCAACACACGGGCAATCGCAATCCGGCAAGGGGCGTCTATCCTCCAGATGCCTGACGCGTCGGGGTCGGAATTGGCTCGCCGGCGCGCCCAGTTTTACTTTCTCCGTTGTCGTTTGTATCACAACCAACCACACCTTTCAGGAGGCTTCCAACAATGCCACGCAAGAAAAATCTGCACTGGCTGGTTGTCGTTGCTGTCCTTGCGCTTGTTTTGAGCGCCTGCGCAGCGCCGGCAGCCCCACCGGCCCAAGAGGGCGCAGCGGAAGGCGATCAACCTTTCGCCGGCCAGACGGTCGTCGTCGTCACGCAGACGGGACGGTCAATCGGCGGTCCGGTCGAGGATTTTGCACCGGATTGGGAAGCAATGACCGGCGCGAACGTTGAGTTGCAGCAGTTCGCGTTCGGTGAGCTTTTCGAAAAGATGATCACCTCCTTCGACACCGGCGCCATCGATTATGACATGCTGATCTTCCCGGCCGACTGGGCGGGCGACTTCATGGCCCCGGGCTATCTCGAACCGATTACGGACGATATCCTCGCGGCGCTGGAGCCGGAAGACATCATCCCGCTCTACGGAGAGCGCATTACGGCATGGGGCGACACGGTCTATGCGCTGCCCTATGACGGCGACGCGCACATGCTCTACTACCGCAAGGATCTGGTGAATCCCGAATCGCCCTTTGCAGCCGACTTCGAGGCTGAATACGGCTATCCGCTGGACGAACCGCAGACCTGGTCCCAGTATTATGACATGGCCGAGTTCTTCAACGGCAAAGAGGTGGAGACGGCCGGCACAACTGCACCCATTTACGGTGTAGCCGAAGCCCAGCGCCGCAACGCCCAGAGCTTCTGGGTTTATCTCTCCCATGCCGCCAGCTATGGCAAGATTCCGGACAATCCCTGCTTCTTCTTCAGCTGTGACGACATGACGCCCCAGGTGAATAACCCGGGCTGGGTGGCCGCGCTGGAGGATTATATCCGCTCCCGCGATCTAGGTCCGCCGGAACAGCTGCAGTGGGACGTGGCGGATACCCGCGTCCAGTTCCCGGCCGGCGTCTCGGTCTTCAACATCGACTGGGGCGATGTCGGTCCTATCTCCTACAACCCGGATGCATCGGTCATCGCAGGGGACACGGGCTTTAGCGTCCTGCCCGGCGCCGATCGCTACTGGAACTACGAGACCGGCGAATGGGTGGAAGAGGTGAATGTCGCGCCCTTCATCGCCTTTGGTGGTTGGGTCATCGGTGTGGCTGCAGACAGTGATGTGAAAGAGGCGGCGTTGGATTTCGCCAGTTTCATGGCCGATCCTGAGATGGTGAAGCAGCTAGCCGTCACGCCGGACACGGGCATCAACCCATCGCGCTACAGCCAGTTCGAGGATATTCAGCTCTGGGTCGACTCCGGCTTCGATCAGGAAGGCGCCGAGGATTACCTGGATGCCGTGCTCAACACCATCAACCATCCCAACGCAGTGCTTGACCTGCGCATCCGCGGTGCGGCCGAGTACATGAACGTACTGGATGTGGAAGTAAGCCGTGCGCTGGCCGACGAAGTTTCACCCCAGGAGGCCCTGGACAATGTGGCGGCCGGCTGGGATGAAATCACCGAACGACTGGGTCGGGACAGTCAGCTCGAGCAGTATCGCTCTTCGGTCGGCTATCAGGCCGAATAGGCGAATCCTGGTTTGATTTGGGCCAGATCACCGGCCCATTCCAACCAAGCGGATGGGGAGGAGATCGCCCCGGCACAGGTCCTGCCACGGACCGAGGCCGGGCGGCTGCCTCCCCATCTTTGTCAACCATCTGGACTGAGATCATGGAAGAAATTTCACACCAGCGATCGATCAAACGCCTATTCATTGGCCCGACCGTCCTCATCCTCCTGGCCCTCTCCATTTTCCCCCTGCTCTGGTCATTGGGAATCAGTTTCACCGATATTCAGCGAGGTGGCAGAGACGTGCAGGGCGGTTTCCTCGGCATGAATTTCAACCTTACCTTCCAAAACTACGCACGCATGCTGCAGGATCAACGACTCCATACGGCAGCCTTCAACACGCTGACCTTCGTTATCTTGGGCATCATCGTTCAATATGTCATCGGTTTTGGACTGGCCCTGGTTCTGAATCAAGAATTCGTCGGGCGCAATATCGTGCGCGTGATCTTCCTCATGCCCATGATGATGACCCCAGTGGCCGCTGCCTATACGGGCCGCATGATGTTCGACACACGCATCTCCCCCCTGGCGCAGCTACAGCGGGCCATCTCCGAAGTGCCCGGGATTCAGGTTTCGATCCCCTGGCTGACCGACGGCACGTGGGCAACCATCGCGATTGTCATCATCGACAGCTGGCAGTGGATTCCCCTTGTGACACTCCTCCTGCTCGCCGCCATGCAGGGCATTCCCGAGGAAGTGTACGAGGCGGCCCGGGTAGACGGCGCAAATTCGTTTCAGATTCTGCGCAAGATCACCTTCCCGCTCCTGCTGCCTATTTCCGTGACCGTCATCCTGATCCGGGGGCTTGAAATCTTCAAGATTATTGACGTGATCGTGGTGACGACGGGCGGCGGCCCCGGCTCGGCTACCGAGTCCCTCACCATGTATATCTTTGATACGGCCCTAACGTTCGGCAACTTCAGCTATGCGGCGGCAATCTCGTTCGCGCTGCTGATCCTGGTCGTGATCTTTGCGACTATTTTCCTCTTCCTGGCGCGCAGGGTCGTGCCGTCGATCAACGGGTAAGGAGCAAGCGCATCATGCAAAAGCAATCGCCGGTCCAGCGGGCGCTCCTCTACGCCGTTGTGATCTTCTGGTGTTTTGTCTGTCTCTTCCCCTTCTTCTGGCTCATCACAACATCCTTCAAGATGCCCCTGCACGTCAGCCGCGGCCCACTCTATTTTCCCGGCATCGATTTCGAGCCGACCATGGAACACTGGCGCTATCTCTTCCAGGAGCAAGGTGACGTCTTCTGGCGCCACTTC
>CAYZLP010000402.1:0-5216 GCA_964478635.1 uncultured Caldilineaceae bacterium | reverse complement strand
CCAAATAGAACGCGGATTGAGCGGATTAGGCGGATTCCCGCTGATCGATCTGGATAAAAATCCGCGCAGATTCGGCAAATCCGCCTAATCAGCGTTCCATTTTTGGCCTGGCTGCATAGCTACGCCCGGGCCCCATGACCGCCAACCCTACAAATCCACCTCCTGCTGCCCCGTGATCAGCACGACCTTGTTGTTGTCGTTGAGCTGACCGACGGCGTTGAGGAAATCCTGGGCTTCGCTGGGCTTGCGCAGTTCGATGCTGTAGACGAGTTCGGTAAGGGTGCCGGCTTGCACCGTCTCCATGGCGACGAGCGTGTAGTCGGCCAGATAGCGGTCGAAGATGGGTTGGAGAAGGGTGCCGTAGGGCATGTCGGCGGGAATACGCACCTTGAGCAGTTGGTGAGCCGCCTGCTGGGCAAAGAGATCGAAGCGCGTCATGATGATGATCAGGCCGGAGATGAGGAGCGTGGCGATGACGGCGACCAGATAAAAACGCACGCCGCAGGCCATGCCGATGGCCATAGCGAAGAAGATAAAGCCCACGTCGCGCGTATCCTTCACCGCATTGCGAAAACGAATGATGGAGAGCGCGCCGACCAGCGAAAAAGCCCGAGCGATGTTGGAGCCGATGATGAGCATGATCACGCCCACGACCATGGACATGAGCACCAGCGTCTGAACGTAGGACTGGGAATAGGAAGTCCCCCGATAGGTCATCTGATAGACGTAGCCGATCGCGGTCGCGAGCACGAAGCTCAACAGGACCGTGATGACGATGTCCCACGTCGTGAAGACCTCGGTGGAAATCTGCAGGCTGTCGATAAGGGCTTGAAAATCCATACTCTTCCGTCGTTATCTCGCCAGGAGACGCTGGCGGTTTTGGATGACCGCGCTGCGTTCCAGCGCGCTTGCATATTTGCTCACCCGGCGCAGAATGCAGCGGTGTTCGCTGAGGATTTGGGTCAGCCAGAACGGCGCAGTCTGGTTGACCTTGATCTCCATGATCGTCCGGTCGGGCGGCAGGAAGAAACGCTCATGCTCAAAACCATCGCTCTGATCGGCGGCCAGCAGGCTCAGATTGCGCGCCCGGCCCCGCAACATCGTGTCAAACGTGATGCGTAGATCGGGATGGCTGGCGTCGCCGTTGAGCGCCACGCGGTCGTAGCGCACAATGCACGCCGGCTGCAGACGGAGCGTTTCATACAAATAATGGACTTCTTGCAGGACGGTCCAATCGCGATCGCTTGTTTCCGCAGGGCGCTGGCCCAACCCCGCCAGGTCGATTGCCTCTGCGTAGGGCAGGCGCGCGCGCCGCTTGCCCATGCGCTGATTTACCCGGTGTTTCACCTCAAGAAAACAGCGTTCGTCCGGCGTCGCGACCGTGTCGCCATAGATGCGTACCCGCACCTTACGTCGCACTTTATGGCCCTCCAGCTTATCCCAATAAGCCCGGTAGTCGGGCGTATCGAAATAGAGGCTCGTGATGCGATAGGCGCCATGGGCATCGCCGTATTCGTCGGGCTCCACGTAGGTCGCCAGGTCTGCGCGGACGGCAGCGGCTTGTTCAGCCGTCAGGATATACTTCAGTTCATAGCGCAGTTTTTGCTTGACTCGCATGGATAGCGTCACGCACCTCTGGGACAATTGACCCGACCGATTTGCATTTCCCCATTATGGCGGCAAATTTCACCGAAGGCAATTTCACGCCTATTGTCGGGTATTCGGATCGTCCGCACCCGGGGAGCCGTTGACGTTGGCGCTGGCCTGCCAGTGAAAGGGCCGGGCGGGGTCGCTGACGTAATCGACGGGCACGATGGAATCACCCACCTGATCGGCGCTCAAGGGCCAACCATTGCCGTCATCATAGGGGACCATGCTCAACGGGTTCCCGGCTACGTCGAAGAGCGCCAGCAACTCCCCCCGGTCGGAGAGACGGCCCCGGTAGACGCCGTGGATGTCGGGGTCGGGATAGCGCTCGCGGAAGCGCCGGAAATCGGCCACGATCACCTTGAACTCGCCCGGCTCGATGACCGTCCCCCGGGGAAAGGTGAAGTCAATGCCGGTGAAGAAGGCCAGGGAGAGATCGACCGGCAGCACGCCCACGTTCTTCAACTCGACGAATTCATATGCCTCCCCATCGAAAGGATTGTACATGATCTCGGTGATGCGCACCTCTCCCTGCTCGTCCGGGCCATGGAAGACGGCTGCGCGCAGCGCACTCCATGTTTCGCCCTCTCGCACCCGGGCGCGGAGCGTCGTGGCCGAGTCCAGCCGAAGGGGATCGCGGTACAGCCGCGCGCCGGGCGCAATGTCGCCGCCGGACAGCCGCGGGTCGCTGCCGTCGAGCGTGTAGTAGATCTCACCGGCAGGCGCGCTAAGTTCAACATCGGTGGGACCGTCCAGGATGCGAGTCTCAGGACTGATGTCGGGCGGATCGAGGAGCGGATAGTAGCCTGCGTCCCGGGCCAACTGTACCAGCTTGGCCCCGTTGCCCGCCATCTGTTGCGAGACATCGTCCCGGGCCGCGGCCCAGTCGTCGGGCGTGATGGGCGGCTCCTCGCGCACATCACCCCACCGGGCCGACTCGGCGGCAATCGCATTGGCCAGCGGGTCGGTCAATGCCTGCCAGCGCGCTTCACTCGCGGCATCGGCCAGCGCACCGTCGGGCGCAACCGCGCGCGCCAATCGATCGGCAAAGAGCATGCGGAAGTCGGCATTCTCCATGAGCGCATCAAAGACCAGCTTGACGACATTGGGATAGGGTGCGCCCGCGAAGCCCGGCCCGCCCAGATTAAGCGCCGCGCCGTCATCCCAGGTGGCCTCCGCATCCCAGACGAAGAAGTAGTTGGGTCCGGCCGGATAGTGGACGTTGGCGTACCAGTTGTTTTCGGGCCAGTCATAATTGCCGGCATACCAGTTGACGAGCAGGTAATCGCTGAAGTGCGTCGGGTCGATGAACTCCAGCATGGTGGCATACTTCGCCGGATCGGCCAGCCCCCCTTCCTGGGCCAGACGCAGGAGAACCTCGAAGCGATCCTGGGGACCGCTCACCGGGCCGCCGTGATTGGTCGAGCCGTATTCATCCTTGTCGCCGCCGAAATAGCCGGCCATGAAGGAGGCATCGGGCCGCTCCACCACGTTGTAGAGACCCCAGTAGAGCCCATTCAGGTAGAGATGCACGAAGCGCCCGTGGGAGCCGATCCCGGAGGTGGCAATCTGCGACGCACGCACCCACTCGTCTCGTGCGTAGACCGTCTCCCGGTGATCGACCGGGTTGTCGGCCGGATCGTCAGGCGCGGGCGGATGGCCGGCAAAGCTGCGGTCGACGCCGGCCCGCAGGACCAGCGTATCGAATTCCATGACCGGTGAGTCGGGAAAGAAGGGATAGACGAGCTTGGTCGGTCCGTAGTCGCCCGTAAAGAAGAGCCGGAACGAATGCTTGGGCATGAACTCCCAGCGCCCGGCCCCACCCTGAATGCGCAGCCCCGCATCAACCTGGAAACCGGGCTCCGCGCCGGACGGATCGATGAACTCCACCGATACGGGCCGCTCGGCCTCCGGGCCCCGGGCCTGGGGATCGGCGTAGATGTCCCAATGCCCCACGTCCGTCACCAGCGAAAGCGTGGGCAGGTCGGCCAACCCTGCGCGCGCCATGGGGCCGTACACGGGATCGTCGACGATGCGCGCGTCCATGGCGTAGTCAGCCGCGACCGGTTCGCCCGCCGTATAGCCGCCGAAGTCGATGCGATGGGTTCCCCAGGTGGGCGGGAAGCCCGGCGGATCGGCCGGCTGCCGCAGCACGTCCTCGACGAAGAGATAGCTCTGGGTGCCCACGGGGCCCGTGAGGTAGTCATCCCGAATCGCCACGGCCCGGACAACAGTCGTGCCGTCGATGGAAAGGGGAACGGTATAGGTCTCACCATTTTCTGCGCTGGGCACGCTCCCGTCGAGGGTGTAGCGGATCTGGGCAGCGGGGGTTGGCGTGCTGAGGCTTAGCGTGATGGGCCCATCGTACAGGCCATGGGGCCGGCTGAAGGCCACCGCCTCCGTCATGCCCGCGTAAACGGCCGCAACGTTGGGCATGCCCGGCGTGGGCTCGGCGAAGTAGCCGTAGCCGTCGTCCCCACGCGTCGGCGCTGCGGCCCGGCCGTATGACATGCCCGGAATCTGGCGGGGATAGTCCAGGGTCGTGCTGTCCAGATAGCGGCGGGCCGTGGGCGGATAGAGGGCCAGAAAGCCGCCATCCCCGGCCAGACGGAAGTTGGTATGGAGGTAGCCCGGTTCACCCGTCTCGTCGTCAACTTCGATCCGGGTTCGATCCTTGCCCGTGGCCAGGATCATAAGGTGCTCGCCCGGCCCCAATACCGTGTCGTCAAATATCCATTGGGTGGGGCGTGTTGGGTCGTCGGTGAGGGACCAATCGGTCAGTTCGACGGGAGCGTCCCCCCTGTTCACCAGTTCGATCCAGTCTGCCGGCTCGCCGTCTTCGTCCAGAAAGGGCGCATCGGCCCCGGCGACGGCCTGAAATTCACTGATAACGACGGGACTGATCGTTCTGGTCGCCGGCGTATCGGGATGGACGACGAGGCGCGGCCAGGCGAGGGCCAAGACCAGGGCGATGCCCAGCCAGAAGATCCATTGTACTCTGGGGCTGCGCCAGCGAATGCGCATGCTTGCTCGCCTATCCCAAGGACGTAGTTGGCTCTGATGGCTCCACGACGATTCTACCGCCGCGCACGGTGGCCCCCAGCACGATACCGGCGCTGATTAGCACCAGGTTTTTGATGATGTACTGGCCTTCTAGCGTGGGTGCGTAGGGGATACGGGTAAAGACTTCGTGAGGAAAGAGCACGATGGGCGTCGCCGTACCGATCATTTGCAGAAAGAGCAGCAAAAGCGTCACGCGCATCCAGACACCGAAAATGAGCCCCAACCCGACCAGCGTTTCCCAGGTCGCCAGCAGATAGATGGAGACTTCCGGTGGGATGAGGCCAAAGGTCAAGACCTCGATGGTGCGCGTGGCCAACCCCTCGGCCGGGCTCAGACCAGGAAAGAACTTAAGAAAACCAAACCAGAAAAAGGTCACGCCCAGGCTGATCCGCAGCAGCGGAATGCCGTAGCGCGCCATCCACGCCGTGATCCGGCTGTCAATCCGATCGAATTGGCCCTTGAGATCGGCCATCTGTCACCTCGAACGACTATCCGACAACGAAAAC
>CAYZLP010000401.1:0-5220 GCA_964478635.1 uncultured Caldilineaceae bacterium | reverse complement strand
CGGGTCAGACCTCGGTTCAAAATGACCGCGGAAAGGGCCGGATGCGGCGGATTATCCTAATGCGCCAAGGCTGTTCCAAAAAAGATCCCCCGCAAACGTCCCCGGCACGGTCCACGAGATCTTTCGTTGACCGGAGTAGGCCTGGACCGTGCCGGGGACGTTGTTTTTGGGACGGCCTAATCCCGTTGTACCAGGCGCACCAGGACCACGAAGAGGAGCATGCCGAGCGCGCCCAGGGCGGCATAGAGGATCTTCTCCTGCTTGTCGGCCGGAATGTAGTCGTCGGCCAGATCTTGCGCGACATCCCGGGCCACGTTGGCGGCCACGCCCACGGTAGACGGTCCCCGGGCGGCGGCCGCACTTGCGGACGCACTTGCGGACGCACTTGCGGACGCACTTGCAGGCGCAGGCGCGGTCGCGGGTGCGGTCACACCCACGGCTGCGGGTGACGGGGCAGCCGGCGCGGGCGGGGCCATGCGCTGCGCGATCTGGAGTTCCAGGGCTTCCAGCCCCTGGCGGGTGAGGGACTTGGCCGTGCTGTCGATGATGCGTTGGCTCACGCCGGCGATGCGGCCGCCGATGTCCAGGTCGCCCGTGTAGTCGAGGCGGGTGCCCTGATCCAGCTCATGAAGGCGCAGGGTTCCCGCGCCGGTGACAAAGCCGGGCGCGCCCTGGCCGTTGACCTTCATGACGTAGCTTTCGACCGGGTTGACATCTTCCAGCTCGATCTTGCCCTGGAATTTGCCCTGAACCGGCCCCACGCGCACGTTCATGGCCGCGCGGTATTCGGTCTCCGAAATCTTCTCGATGCGGTCGCCGCCGGGCAGGGCCTGGGCCAGCACGGCCGGGTCCATGAGCGCCTCCCAGACGACCTGGCGCGGGGCGTTGAACGTGTGACTGCCTTCCAGCTGCATGACGCGGCTCCTTCCAAGGGGGGCGAAGTTTGGGCGGCGGCCGCCGGGGACCGTGCCGCCGGTATTGCCGCTATTGTAGGGTTGCCGGCACGGGCTGTCAAGGGATCGCCGCGTCCTTCACCGCAGCCTGCTGGATTGGAGATAGACCGCGGATGCCGCGGATTTAGCCGATTGGCGCGGATGTTAGCTTCCGGGAAGGGTGCCGCCACGGCGAGGACGTCTGGGTTGAAGCTTCCCGGAAGCGGCCGGCGGGCGCGTTACGCTTCCCGGAAGATCTGACCAGCCAAGATTGGCCGTGATGAGTGTCTTCCGGGAAGCTGGTTCGAGGGACGAGTTGGCCTGAAAATGGACCGCGGATGACGCAGATCCAGCCGATTTGCGCGGATTTTCATCCCTCGTGGCGCGAATTGCGCATGTAGACTTCCGGGAAGTGATTCGCACTAAACTGAATCGCACCCTCCGTTGGTTGGCGCATTTCACGGCGGGGTGCTTCTGTCATGCTGAGTTCCCCCATGCTGCTAGGGCAGCATCAGCCCCGGCAAAGAAATTCGGACAAGGGGAGTTTCTAGGGAGTGGGTTTGCCCCGTACTTTTGCTGTCCATTCGGCCTAACGAAGCATCTCGTCCGTGTTACCATGTGCTTTGCATGGTTACAGAAGTGCGACGGATTGACCACTCGCCCCGGCCGGGATGGGCGGATTCCCCGCGTAGAGACGTAGCATTGCTACGTCTCTACGGCCCCGCGGCGTGGGATCCCGTCCGAAGGAAACACCCTAAACCTTACGATATACCGTAAGAAGTTCACGGTCCCGACCCGATCCAAACAGGACAAACGTCCCTTGACCCGATCCGCCAATCGGATTAGACTATTTACCATGAACCCGAGCCCTTGCCGATCATGGCAGAATCCGCAAGGATCCGCCGCATCCGCGCAATCCGCGGTCCATTCTTCGGCGCGTTCTCCCTAATCCAACCTGACTTCGAAAGTGACCATGGCACAGAAAAACGGCAGCGCCGCCAATCTCGGCTTTGAGGACAAGCTTTGGAACGCCGCGGACAAGCTGCGTGGCCATATGGATGCCGGCGAATACAAGCACGTCGTCCTGGGGCTCGTCTTCCTCAAGTACATTTCCGACGCATTCATGGAGCGCTACGAACAGCTATCGCTCTGGACGGCCGACCCGGAGAGCGATTACTACATTGCCGAAGAGCCGGTCCGTTACACTGTCTTGGAGGATCGCGACGAGTACCTGGCGGAAAACGTCTTCTGGGTGCCCGAAACAGCACGCTGGTCTTATCTCCAGGCCAACGCCAAGCAAGCCACCATCGGCCAGCTGGTCGACGACGCCATGGTCGCCATCGAAGACGCCAACCCCTCGCTCAAAGGCGTCCTGCCCAAAGACTACGCCCGGCCCACCCTCAACAAGCAGCGCCTGGGCGAGCTCATCGACCTGGTCGGCACCATCGGCCTGGGTGACAAGGAGAGCCGCTCCCGGGACATCCTGGGCCGGGTTTACGAATACTTCCTGGGCCGCTTTGCCGAAGCCGAGGGCAAGCGGGGCGGCCAGTTCTACACGCCCCAGACGGTGGTGCGCCTGCTGGTGGAGATGATCGAACCCTACCAGGGCCGGGTCTATGACCCCTGCTGCGGCTCGGGCGGCATGTTCGTCCAGTCCGAGAAGTTCGTGGAGGAGCACGGCGGTAACCGCACCGATATCTCCATCTACGGCCAGGAGTCCAACCCCACCACCTGGCGCCTCTGCAAGATGAACCTGGCCATCCGCGGCATCTCGGGCAACATCGGCCCCCACAACGCCGACAGCTTCCTCAACGATCTGCACAAGGATCTGCGCGCCGATTTCATCCTGGCCAATCCGCCCTTCAACATGAAGGAATGGGGCGCCAACCAACTGGCCAATGACGTGCGCTGGCAGTACGGCGCGCCGCCCGCGTCCAACGCCAACTATGCCTGGATCCAGCACATGATCCACCACCTGGCCCCCAACGGCGTCCTGGGCCTGGTCCTGGCCAACGGCTCCATGAGCACCAGCACCGGCGGCGAGGGCGAGATCCGCAAGGCCCTCATCGAGGCCGACCTGGTCGACTGCATGGTGGCCCTGCCCGGTCAGCTCTTCTACACCACCCAGATTCCGGTCTGCCTCTGGTTCCTGTCGCGCAACAAACGCCCGCGCCCTGAGCCTGTCGAAGGGCAAGGCTTCCGCGACCGCCGGGGCGAGACCCTCTTCATCGACGCCCGGGCCATGGGCCACTTGGTGGATCGCACCCACCGCGACCTGAGCGACGAGGATATCGGGAAAATTGTCGGCGCGTACCACGCCTGGCGCGCCGACCAGAAGTCTGACTTTTTGAAAAAGTCAGACTTCTTCGACGGCGACACCTACGCCGACGTGCCCGGCTTCTGCAAGGCCGCCACCCTGGACGAAATCCGCAGCCACGACTACGTGCTCACGCCCGGCCGCTACGTGGGCGCGGCCGATGTGGAGGATGACGGTGAGCCGTTCGAGGAGAAGATGGAGAGGTTGACGGCGACGTTGGCGGAGCAGTTTGGGCAATCTATGGAACTGCAACGGACAATAGCCGCGAATCTGGGGCGGTTGGGCTACGGGGAAGAGATTGACATGTCGGCCGATTTGCACGAGGATGGAGCATGAGATCGCTGGAAGAATTGCGCGCCATGCTGGCAGACGGAGCGTTTTCGTTTAGCCGCCACGCGTTTCGGCGTGCCGTGGAGCGCAACATTGCCGAAGACGAAATTCGTGAGGCCGGGCGATCCGCTTTGCTTGTCGAGGATTATCCGGATGACAAGTATTCGGCAAGTTGCCTGTTGCTTGGGCGCACTGCACGCGGGCGTGCGCTGCATCTCCATGTGTCGCGCGCACAAGCGGATACGGTGCGGATCATTACCCTCTATGAGCCGGATGCGACGGCTTGGGATGAGACCTTTTTGCAGCGGAGGTAGCATGTTTCAATGTGATGTTTGCGGTAGCAATGAGTACCGTCTTGAAACCGTGTCCGAGGTCTTTCAACTCGACGGACGGCGTGTCCTGGTCGAAAATATTCCAGTCCAAGTCTGCGTGCAGTGCGGCGAGATGACCTTCAGCCGCGCCACGACGGAACGGGTGCGGCGCATGGTGCACGGCGAAGCCCAGCCGGTCGGCACGATCGAACTGGACGTCTTCGCATATTGAAGACGGGTGCAGCGGACCAGAAGTCTGACTTTTTCGAAAAGTCAGACTTCTTCGGTGGCGGGAATACGCGATTTGACGAATGCGCGACACACTCCTGCCCAAGCTCATGTCCGGTGAATTGCGCGTGCCGGAGGCGGCGGGAATACGCGATTTGACGAATGCGCGACACGCTCCTGCCCAAGCTCATGTCCGGTGAGTTGCGGATGCCGGCGGAGGCGGCGATCGCGGCGCATCCAGAAGTCTGACTTTTGGAAAAAGTCAGACTTCTTCGGCGGAGGCAAACTACCCTTCCACCCCGAGGAGGTGTTGAATATGCCTGATGTACAATTCCGTGCGGGCAATTATTATCATATCTACAACCGCGGCATCAATCGAGGAGCCATCTTTTTCTGTGAGGAGAACTACCTATTCTTCCTACGGCGCATTCGTCACTATTTCACGCCTGACCTGGTGGAAGTCGTGGCATACTGCCTGATGCCAACCCACTATCACTTGCTCGTGCGGGTCAAGACCGATGATGACTTCGGGCTGCGACTCATGAAACCCCTGGGCACTTCCTATGTAAAAGCGGTCAACAAACAACAGGAACGGGTGGGAACCCTATTTCAGGGTCGTTACCGCGCAAAATTGATCGACACCGATGCCTACCTGACCCATCTGACACGCTACATCCATTTGAATCCGGTGCAAGCCAACTATGTTTCGAATCCGGCAGCGTGGCCCTATTCGAGCTTTCGGGAATACGTCGGCCTGCGCAACGGCACGCTGCCTAAGCCGGATATCGTCCTTGGTCGCTTTCCGTCCCAGAAGAGCTACCAACTCTATGTTGAGACTTCCGGCGTAACCTATCCACCGGAATTTGTACGCTGGCTGGCGAAGAAGTCTGACTTTTGGTAAAAGTCAGACTTCTTCGCCAGCAGCACAGATACGGATCGGTACCCTCCGCCATGATCGAAGACACAGTCGAACAAGCTGCCATCAGCTGGCTCACAGACCTGGGCTACTCCTACATCCACGGCCCCGACATCGCGCACGGCCAACCCGCGGCCGAGCGCACGTCCTACCGTGACGTGATCCTCACGGGCCGGCTCCACGCGG
>CAYZLP010000400.1:0-5248 GCA_964478635.1 uncultured Caldilineaceae bacterium | reverse complement strand
ACACGGATCTGGTCAAATTCCACAAGTCTCAGGGCTTTGTGGACGTGCGCGGCGGCGGCCGCTCCAGCTATCGCTCGACCATCTCCGATGTGATCGGCGGCGCCATTGCGCGCATCTTCCTGCGCGAGCGCTTCGGGACAGTCATTCTCTCCAGCATCAGCCAGGTCGGTCCACTCAAGAGCGGTCGCAGTCTGGCCGAACACTTTGCCGCCTATCAGCAGGCCCACGGCACGCTCAGCATCCCGCACCGGGAAATCAGCGATGTGGAAGAAGCCTTGACCAATGCCGAAATCCACAGCCTGGACGCCGACTTTGCCCGCGCGGCGGGCGAACTGATCAAGCAAACTCGCATTGCCGGCGATTCCATCGGTGCACAGGTGGAAGTGGTGGCAGTGAACGTGCCGGCGCTGGTGGGCGATCCGCTCTACCAAAGCCTGAAACTCCGCCTCATGGGTGCGCTGGGCGGCCTGAACGCCGCGCAGTCGGTCGAGATCGGCGCAGGCGTCGAGGTTGTGAACCGCCTGGGCAGCGAAAACAATGACCCCATCCGGCGCAGCGGCTATCAGGAAAACAGCCATGGCGGCCTGATCGGCGGCATCACCACCGGCATGCCCCTGGTCTGCCGGGTCGGCTTCAAGCCCACTTCGACCATCGTGAAGCAGCAGCAGTCGGTGCGCAAGAATCTGGAAGAGATCGACTTTGCGCTCAAAAAAGGACGGCACGACCCCTGCGTCGGCGTCCGGGCCGGCGTCACCCTGGAATCCCGCCTCGCCATCGAGTTGATGAACGCCGTCCTCATGCACCAGGCTAGTCGAGTGGATGCAGGGAACTTTGGGTTGTTTGAAAAGCAGAGATGATGAAACAGAACGATTCTTCGACCACCAACATCACCCTCACCGGTTTCATGGGGACGGGCAAGACAACCGTGGGGCGGCTGCTCGCCGCGCGGCTGGAACGGCCATACGTGGATATGGACCATCAGTTGGAGGCCCATTTCGGCAAGTCGATTCCGGCCATCTTCGCCGATGAGGGCGAACCTGCCTTTCGCCTGGCCGAAATCCAGCTCTGCAGCCAGTTGGCCGAGCAGCAAGGTCTGATCATCAGCACGGGCGGCGGCGCCCTGGTCAACCCCCACAGCCGTCATGCCCTGGCCGAGAGCGGCCCCGTGGTCTGCCTGACCGCGTCCATCGATGAAATCGTGCGCCGGGTCAGCCTGACGGCGGAACGGCCCCTTCTGCCCGGCGACCGGGAGGCCCAGCGCCGGCGCATCCGCGACCTGCTCCACGAGCGGCGCCAGGCCTATGCAGCCATTCCGCTGCAAGTGGACACGACGGGGCGGACGCCGGACGAGATTGTCGATGCGGTGCTCGATGCGCTGGCCGGCCATCAAGAAGTCGCGGGAATGACCCGCATTCCCGTGCAGTCGCCCGCGGGCGCATACGACATCTGTATCGGCGCAGGACTGCTGGCCCAGACGGGGACGCTGCTGGGCAATCGGGGGATGGGCCCGGGCGCGGCGGCCATCGTCACCAACGACATGTTGGCCGAGCCGTATGCCACTGCACTGGCCGCCAACCTGGCCGCAGCTGGATTCGAGGCGGTCATCTGTACCGTGCCCGAAGGCGAGCAGCACAAGTCGCTGGCGACAGTCGCGGACCTCTATCCCCAGTTCCTTGCCGGCAAACTGGACCGCAAGAGCCCCGTCATCTCCCTGGGCGGCGGCGTGGTGGGCGATATGGCCGGCTTTGCGGCGGCAAGCTTTTTGCGCGGCGTGCCCTTCGTCCAGATCCCGACCTCGCTTCTGGCCATGGTCGACGCCTCGGTGGGCGGCAAGACCGGGGTCGATCTGCCCCAGGGCAAGAATCTGGTCGGCGCGTTCAAGCAGCCGGAAGTGGTCATCATCGACACCGACGTCCTGCAGACGCTGCCGGCAGCCGAATTTCGGGCCGGTCTGGCCGAGATCATCAAGCACGGGATCATCGGAGACCCCGATCTCTTCGCCGAATTGGAGGAATACGGCCCCACCAGCCTGGCCCATCTCGTGGCCGATGCAGTGCGGGTCAAGGTCGACGTTGTGGAAGAGGACCCCTTCGAGCAGGGTCGGCGCGCCACCCTCAACCTGGGCCATACCTTCGGCCATGCCATCGAACTGGTCAGCGAATTCTCCATACGCCATGGCGAGGCCGTTGCGGTGGGACTGGTCGCGGCCGCCAATTTGGCTGCGGACCTCGGCCGCTGCGAACCTGCCCTGGCGACCCGCATTGCGGCTCTCGTCGAGCGCATGGGGCTGCCCACCGCCGTCGCGGGCTACGATGTGGATGCTATCATGGCCGCCATGGTTTACGACAAGAAACGGGCCGGTAAAACGCTGCGCTTCATCATTCCCCAGGCCCTGGGCGACGTCGCGATCATCGACGACCCGGGCGAGGAATATGTGCGCAGGGCAGTGGCGTCGGTGGTGAAAGAGAAGATTGAAGATTGAAAGTCGGGTGACACCGTCAATCTTTGATCGCCAGTTGATATTTATGCAGCCTGTTCAAGATAGAACGCGGATTGGGCGGATTTACCGAATCTACGCAGATTTACATCTTGATTGATCCGCGGGTATCCGCCAGATCCGATCAATCCGCGTTCTATCTGATCGCTGGCTGAGTAGTTACTTCAGTTGTCAACATTGGACAAATTATTATGTCAACCATTGCCATCCTCCACGGTCCAAATCTCAACCTCCTGGGAACCCGAGAGCCGGAGGTGTATGGGTCCCTGACGTTGGGCGATATCGAGGAAAAGCTGGTGGCCCGCTTTGGGCGGGAACACGATCTGCGTTTCTTTCAGAGCAACCACGAAGGCGCGCTCATCGATACCATTCATGAGGCCCGCACGTGGGCGGACGGCATCGTCATCAACCCGGGCGCCTTTACCCACTATTCCTACGCCTTGCGGGATGCCATCGCCGGCGTCGCCCTGCCGGCCGTGGAGGTGCATCTGAGCAACGTGCACGCCCGGGAAGAATTCCGCCACAAGTCGGTGCTGGCCCCGATCTGCGTGGGCCAGGTCCTCGGCTTTGGCTGGCGCAGCTATCTATTGGGCGTGGAGGCCCTCATCGACTACCTGGCGGATCGAGCGTAATTATGTTCAATAATCTTCAACAGGCGCCGGGGAAGACGACCGGAAGCCTGCTCATGGTTCTGCTGTCAAGCATCTTGCTGCTTGCCGCCTGCAATCGCATGGATGGACTGCCGGTAGGGGACGCATCGCCGCCGGCGGGCGAGCCCCAGGTCGTTGCGGCGACGGCCGTTGATGCACCGGCCGGTGCGGAGGCGCCCGTATCCACGGAAAGCCCTGCGGACGCAACCTCAACGACAGACGATGGTTCGCCGCCAGAGACCCGGGCGGCGGCCGACGCTTCGGCAGTTGGTGACGCAGCGCAGGCCCCGACCGCGACACCGGAGCCCACGGCCACACCCGACATTGCCAGCGGGCGCGTCGTGCTCTGGCACTCCTATGCCGGGGCCGATGGCGATGCTCTAGCCGCACTGCTCGGCCGCCTGCAAAGCACCTATCCAGACCTGACGGTGGAAACCCTCTTTGTGGCCTACGACGATCTGCCCCAGAGCTATACCGATGCGGTCATCGCCGGGGGCGGACCGGATTTGGTCGCCATGCCGGCCTGGTGGCTGAGCGACATGGTGGCTGCGGGCGCGGTGCAGGCCCTGGACGGCCTGCTCGATGGCGCCGTGGTGGAGGGCTACTTCCCCGCTGCGCGCGCCAGCCTGGAGCGAGGAGATGCCCTGTACGGCCTGCCGTTAACCTATGAATTGGTGAGTCTCTTCGTCAATCAGACGCTCGTCGAGGAGAATGCGCTGCCGGCTACGACCGCCGATCTGCTGGCCCTGGCCGAAGCCGGTCCGGAGAGCGGCACGGGCCTCTATGCCAATCTCTACCACGTCGCCTGGGGTCTGCCGGCCTATGGCGCCGCGCTGCTGGACGACGAGGGCAAAGTCATTCTCGACCAGGGTGACGGCGCAGCCGAGTTTCTGACCTGGCTCAAGGAGCTCGACGAAACGCCGGCCGCCTACGTGGATCTAGATTACGGCATGCTCCTGGATCGGTTTAAAAAGGGGGAGTTCGCCTTCTTCGTGGATGGACCCTGGGCCATCGACGAATTGCGGGGCGCGCTGGGCGAGGCCCTTGCGGTCACGCCCCTGCCCGCGGGACCGGCGGGTTCTGCCTTGGCCTGGCTGAGTGCGGACGGCGTGCTGCTCAACCCGAACAAGGATCCGGAGCAGCAGCAGCGCGCGCTGCTGGTAGCACAGGCGTTGACGGACGGCCCTGCAGGAACAGTCTGGGCCGAGACGGCCCGCCGCCTGCCTGCCCACCAGTCCGCCACCCTGGGCGACGATCCGCTGCTGGCCGGCTTTGCCCGGCAGGCGGTCAATGCCCAACCCGTGCCTCACCAGCCGGAGATGGCCGAGATCTGGGGCTATGGCGGGGATATGCTGATTAAGGTACTCAATGACGTAATGTCACCTGCAGCAGCCGTGACGGAAGCCACGGCCTTGATCAACGACGTCAATGGCAAACAATAGAGGAGCGCAAGGCAGTCCGGACGGCGCTTCATTCCAGCGCTTTAACCTGGAGACCATGTCGGGCGTCTTTCCCGGCACCCGCACGGCACGCTTCCAGCGCATCCGCCTGGAGGCGGTTCAAGGTCACGATGTACCCAATGGCTGGAGCAGAGTCCTCTGGTATGATGATCCCGTATCCTGCGTGGTGATGACGCCGGCGGCCGAAGCAGCCGAACAACCGTTGGTCCGTTTGACAGAGCCGGCCGCGGACCTGCACCGGCAGCTACAGGACGCCCTGGAAGCTGCAGGCTACCGGCCGCGCATCTGCGGCGCCTGCAGCCACTGGCGGATAACCCAGGGCGCAACGGAAGAGGGACTCCCCTTGGGGCGGTGCACCTTCCGCGCGGCCGACTACACGCTGCCGCCGACACTGGAATCGCTGACGCTCCAGTCGGGCCTGGCGCTGGATTGTAGCCACTTCGTGCGGCGTGGTGAGACCGAGGCGGCGCCGCCGCCGGAAGCTGCACCCGGAACCGAAAAGACTACCGCCGGAACAGAAAAGACTACCGCCGGAACCGAAGAGGCTGCGGCCGTAACGTTGTCCCGGGCGGCCGAGGTGCGAAAAAGCCAGGAAGCGGCCCAGGACTCCCTCAAAGGACGAATCCGCCGCTTGCTGGGCC
>CAYZLP010000399.1:2345-5255 GCA_964478635.1 uncultured Caldilineaceae bacterium | reverse complement strand
TCATGGAGCTGCGCCAGATAGAAATTGAAGAGCGGCTGAAGGTGTAGGGGAACAGGGAATCAACCATTGCAGTAGAAAGCCTTTCTATGAGCACCACAAACGGAAACACGGCCGGTGACGCCGCAATCGGCACCGTCATGCCGATTGACATCACCCATACCATGCAGGACGCCTACCTCGACTACGCAATGAGCGTAATCGTCTCCCGGGCCCTGCCCGACGTGCGCGACGGCCTGAAGCCGGTCCATCGCCGCATTCTCTATGCGATGTACCGCGATCTGGGTCTTACATACAACAAGCCCCACAAAAAGAGCGCCCGTATCGTCGGTGAAGTGCTGGGTAAGTACCACCCCCATGGCGATACGGCCGTGTACGATGCCATGGTGCGCATGGCCCAGGATTTCAGCCTGCGCTATATGCTCGTCGACGGCCAGGGCAACTTCGGCTCCATCGACGGCGACAACGCAGCCGCGATGCGCTACACCGAGGCACGCCTGGCCGAGATCAGCAACTTGATGCTGGAAGACCTGGATATGGACACGGTCGACTGGCATGACAATTTCGACAACAGCCTGCGTGAACCGGACATTCTACCGGCTGCGCTGCCCAATCTGCTCATCAACGGCTCCAGCGGTATCGCCGTGGGCATGGCCACCAACATTCCGCCCCACAATCTCGGCGAAGTGATCGACGCACTCTGCTACGTGATCGATCGTTTTGACAAGATCGACGACATCAATGCCGAACAGCTCAGCCGCTACATCAAAGGCCCCGACTTCCCGACGGGGGGCATTCTCTACCGCTACCGCCAGGACAAGAAAGGTGAGGAAGAGACCGATGCCGTCATTCAAGGATACTCCGTGGGCAAGGCCCGGCTGATTCTGCAAGCCAAGGCCCATTTCGAAGAGATGAGCCGCAACCGCAGCCGCATCGTCATCACCGAGCTACCCTACCAGACCAACAAGACAACCCTTATCGAGCGTATCGCCAGCCTGGTCCGCGACGGCAAGCTCGAGGGCATCACCGATTTACGCGACGAGAGCGACCGGACGGGCATGCGCATCGTCATCGAGCTGACGCGCAATGTGGAGGCCAAGGAGATCCTGGCCGATCTCTTCAAGTACACGCCGCTCCAACAGACCTTCGGCATGCAAATGCTGGCCCTGGTCGACGGCCAGCCCCGTCTCCTCAGTCTGAAGCGCGTGCTCCAACTTTTCATTCAGCATCGGGAAGAGGTCATCCGCCGCCGCTCGGAATTTGAGCTGGCCCGGGCCCGGGAACGCGCCCACATTCTGGAAGGGCTGCTCAAGGCGTTGGACATCCTCGACGAGGTCATTGCCACGATCCGCAGGAGCCAACGGGTCGAAACCGCGCGCAACAACCTGATGAAGGAATTCGGTTTCACCGAGATTCAGGCCCAGGCCATTCTCGACATGCAGTTGCGGCGCCTGGCCGCGTTAGAGCGCAAGAAACTGGAAGATGAGTACAAGGCGCTGCTCAAGCGCATCGCCTATCTGGAAGATCTGCTGACCCATCCCGAAAAAATCCTGGGTGTGATCAAGGAAGATCTGCTGGCCATCCGGGAGAAGTATGCCGACCCCCGTCGCACCCAAATCGTCGATCGCACCAAAGGCACTTTGACCAGCACCGATCTGCTGCCCGAGCAAGATGTCTGGGTTTCCATCGCAGGCAACGGTGAACTCCACCGTCAGGATGTAACGCGCCCGTCGGCCACAGCCATAAAGCGCAGCGGTCAGGGCAGCCAGGTTGGGCTGTTGACGGCAAACACGCGCGATTTTCTCTACCTTTTCAGTGAGCAGGGGCAGTGCCGCCGGGTCTCGATCCATGAACTTCCTCACGACGGTAGAGTCAAGCATTTGGCCGAGTTGAGTGAGTTTTCCCGGCGCGAGGCCATCGGCGCGGCCATTGCTCTGCCGCGCATTGCCGCGGCCGAAGCTGAGGGCTATCTCTTTTTGGTCACCGAAAAAGGTATGGTCAAACGGGTCACAACGGCCGATTTTCTCAACGCAGCCCCCACGGATCCGGTGGTGATGAATGTGGATGAGAAGGATCGTCTTTGCGCCGCCTTTGTTACGACGGGCGACCAGGAGGTCGTGCTGGTCAACAACAGCGGCAAGGCAATTCGCTTTGCCGAAAGCGACGTGCGCAGCATGGGCTTGGCCGCCGGCGGGGTGGGCGGCATGAAAGTCGGCAAGGGCGAACGGATAGTCTACGCCGGGCCGATCGATCCGGAAGGCGAACTCGTAACCGCGACCGAGAAGGGCTTTATTAAGCGCTCGCCCCTAAACGACTATCCGACCCAGGGGCGGAATGGCGGTGGTGTGGTGACGCACAAACCCAATAGCAAGACCGGGCCGGTGACCGCGGCGTTCGTGCTCAAGGCCGGGATTGCCCCAGAGTCGCCCCTGGCAATCGTCAGTCAAAAGAACAAGGTCTCGGTTCTCACCGTGGAAGATATCCCCCAAATGGGCCGCGGCGTTCAAGGCAAGCAGGTGGCGGCCGTCGGCGTCGGGGATCGGGTGGCCGCCATTCGCATCCTGGAGATGCCGCCCAGTGGCGGTGGGCCGAGCGGCGAGCCGGCGAATCACGATGGAGCCGGCGCAGCGGCCGCAACCGTTGCCGCCGCCGGTGTTGCCAAGGGAGGCGCAACCAGCGCTCGTGGCGGCGCGCGCCAGGCGAGAGCGCCTGCACGCACGGAAGCCCACACATCTACGCCAAAGGCTGCTACTTCCGCAACCAGAACCAAGGGAACCAAAGCAACCACTTCCACTCGTTCGCCGTCCAAGTCGACGAAAACCAAGCCCGCAGCCAAATCCGCCTCGACCAAACGGGCTGCAGGCAAATCTGACAAGTCTGACCAGAGCCGGTCCAAACAGAGCAAGACGACGG
>CAYZLP010000399.1:0-2245 GCA_964478635.1 uncultured Caldilineaceae bacterium | reverse complement strand
GCAGGCAAATCTGACAAGTCTGACCAGAGCCGGTCCAAACAGAGCAAGACGACGGCGAGCCAGGCCAAGAGCGCCCAATCCGGGCGCAGCAAGGCCAAATCAGCCGCCACTCCCAGCGCCAAGCCCGCAGCCAAATCCACCTCGACCAAACGGGCTGCAGGCAAATCTGACAAGTCTGACCAGAGCCGGTCCAAACAGAGCAAGACGACGGGGAGTAGTGCCAAGAAAGCCACGGCTCCGTCTGCCAAGACGGGCGCTGCCAAAGGGACACCGGCCCAAACTTCATCGAGCAAATCCACGCCAAACAAGACCAAACCCGTACCCCAGAAGGCCGGGCAGGCCGCAGGGGCTTCTGCCACGACGGCCAATGGCCCATCATCTTCGAGCAAGACGGCTGCATCAAAACCCGATTCGAGCAAAGCGGCGAATCCCAAGGCTGCTCCAGTGAAAAGTGCTCCGGCCTCCGCACCGAAGTCGAAAAAGAAAAGCAAGCTCAAAACCGTCACCAGCGTAACCAGCAGCCAGAGTCCAACCGCGAAATCCTAGACCGCCTGCGACACTTCGGCAGGCTCACTACAAGCAGGCTCAGGCTATGCACTCACCGCCGGCTGAGCTTGTCGAAGCCTCAGCCCTGCCAAGGTTGCGCTTGGCGTCTACCCGTCAAGTAACCGTATCCATTCCTTGAAGCGTTCGTCATCAACCAATAGCCGGGGAGGTTCGGGCCGCCTGACACTACGAAGGATTCGCCGCCTCACCTGCGATTTAATCGAATAGAATGAGCAGACAGTTCCTTCATGCCCTTCATCCGCGCACCGACTGCGCTCACTCCGGTAGTATGCCACGACGAAAGGCCCGCGGCACCTACCGGTTTTCCTACCATCAGCTTCTCAAAGGAATCAGAGATGAATGGCAAACTCATGCGCATCGTCATGCTGGCGTTTGTGCTGCTGGGCTTAGTCCTGCTGCAGCAGATGCCGGTCCACGCCCAGCTGACGCCGGGCAGCGGCGCTGAAGCACCCCTCACAGATCAGCACACTCAAACCCTCAACGGCAATTTCTGCTTCGTGACCGGCGGCAACAGTCTGATCCTCGTTGACTCGGCAGACTTTACAGTCAACGTGCCCGGACAGCCCATAGCCGCGTATTGGGTCTGGTCCGCACGCGTGATCGAACGGGGTGACATCGAATTTCCCGACCCCGTCGATAACACGCTGACCGTGACCGGTATCCGGGGTGACGGCGCCCCCTTCTCGACCGAGATCACGGCCACGATCCAGGAACAGTCTACCTACAACGGCTATATCCGCAGCTATGCCTTCGTCTATGCCGACAGTGTCTTCGACTTCGTCAGCCAAGGGCTCAACAGCTACACGGTTTCGGGCGTCGACGTGCCCGGCCAACCCATCGCAGAGTCACACGGCGCATCCCTGACGATCGTCTATGAGGCGCCAGGCTGCCCCTATTCACAGATCGATCTGGCCTACGGTCTCGACACCTTCTACCACGGCTGGCAACCGCCCTACGGGCCCAACTCGGAAGTTGCCTGTGTGGCATTTAGCCCGACGACCGGAGCGCGAACCCTGCAGTACACCGTCATCGTGGCCGGCGCAGCGCAGCCGGAAGTGAACAATACCACACGCCCCAGCGGCCTCTGGACCGCTTCCATCAACGCACCGGACGATACGCTGCCGGCCAACCTGATCGGTGAGCCCTTCGCCAACGGCATCCCCGATCCGTTCAACAGCACGCCCGGCCTGGAATGGGATATCTTCTCTGGCCAAATCGCAGTGGCGGCCGGCGACAACTACGCCTGCTTCCAGGTTGAATCGCCGGAGGGAGACGAATTTCCCGGCGGGATCAGCGGCGGCTGGCTCAACCTGACCACGGCCATTCCCCTGGCCACCGGCACGATTGGCGACCGGGTTTGGGCAGATTACAATGGCGACGGCATCCAGGACGCCAATGAGCCAGGGCTGAGCGGCGTTACAGTGACCATCTCCGATGGACAGACCACCTCAACTGCGGTGACGGATGTCAATGGCTTCTATCTATTCACGGGTCTGCCACCGGGCACCTATTCGGTGACGGTCGATCCGGCGACCGGCGAACTGGCCGGTAGTGCTTACATCCAAACGGGTGATCCCGACGGCGGCAACGACAACCGGTCGCAAGTCACCATCGGGCCGGGCGAAAGCAACCTGGAGCAAGATTTCGGGTACCAGCCTCTGGGCAGCATCGGCGACAC
>CAYZLP010000398.1:0-5256 GCA_964478635.1 uncultured Caldilineaceae bacterium | reverse complement strand
CTGGCGGACTTCCCCGACGTGGAGCTCAAGAGTTGCTCGCCCGATTTTCTGGAAGCCCTCAACCCGGACGTGAGCGGCGACGGCAAGCTGGTCGTGCCGGTGAAGGGCATTGCGCCCAGCGTCCTGGCCGGGGCCGGCGCGGGTTTGGCCAGCGAGAGCGGCGCGCTTAATCTCCAAACGTCCGACCCGGAACGCTTTGCGGAGGCCGGCCTGGATGACCTGCGCTTCGGCGACATCGTGGCCGTCACCGATTGGGACAGCCGCTACGGCCACGGCTACCGACGGGGATCTGTCATCGTTGGCGTGGTCTGCCAGGGCGGTAGCTTCCGTAGCGGCTACGGGCCCGGCATCGCCGTGATTATGACCAGCCGCAACGGCCAGATCGAGCCCGTCGTCACTAGCGGCGCCAATCTGGCTGATCTCATGGAGCTGACCCCATGACCGCAAAAATGCTGGACGGTAAGGTGGCCCTGGTTACGGGCGCAGGTCGGGGCTTCGGCGCGGGCATTGCCCAAGGCTTTGCTCGGGAAGGGGCCGGCGTCTGCCTCATCGATCTGGATACCCCCGAACTCGCCCAAACCACAGCCGACATCGCGGCCGAGGGTGGCGCGGTGATGACCTGCCCGGCCGACGTCAGCGACTTCGCCGCCATGGAGAGGGTCGTTCAACAGACCGTCGAGCGCTGGGGTCGCATCGACATCGTCGTCAGCAACGCCGCCATCATGCCGCTCATCTCATTCGAGGAGACCACGCCGGCCCTCTGGCACAAGATGCTGGACGTCAACCTGACCGGCGTTTACAACGGCGTTAGGGCAGCCTGGCCTTACCTAAAGGAGCAGGGCGGTCACTGCATCGCCATTGCCAGCGGTGCCAGCGTCCGCGGCTTCAACGATGAAGTCGTCTACTGCGCGGCCAAGCATGCGCTGGAAGGCTTTACCAAGGCCCTGGCCGTGGAAGCGGAACCCCTCAACATCGCCGTCAACACCATGGGGCCGGGCAAGCTGATCAAGCCCACCTCCATCACCCGGGCCGAGTTCGACGCCTATCCAGAGGCCGAGCGGGCAAAGTACCTGGATCCGATAGAACTGGCGCCGGCCTTTGTCTGGCTGGTCGCCCAACCGCCTGCCCGCTTCACGGGACTGCGCTTCGACGCCGGTCCCCTGGCCGATGCCGTTGCCGCCGAAGGCTATGATTTTGATTTCACGCCGGAGAAAGCGACCCTTTATGTGGAGGATTTCGTGGCGCGTCAGGCGCGGCGACGGGAATGGACCAAGCTTGGATAAACCAGTGATCAACCAACCAGGAGTGAACCAATGGACGTCACCCAAATCAAACATATGACTTTCGCCGTTCGCGACGTAGCGGCGTCTCTGGATGCCTACAAGCGCCTGCTCGGCGTGCCGACTGATACCGAGATCAAGGAATTCGCCAAGAGCCGCAACAAGGCCGCCATCTTCGACCTGGGCGGCATCGAGTTCCAGATCACCGAGTCCATGGACCCGGACGGGCGCTTCGCCTCCTGGATCGATCAGCGGGGCCATGAAGGACTGCACCATATCTGCTTTGCCGTCGAGGATATCGACGCCGCGCTGGCAGAGGCCCAGGCCAATGGCGCCACGCTCAAGGAATGCGTGGCCTGCAAGGTGACCGGCAGCCACATTCACCCGGAAGGCTGGGTTGCCTTCCTCCAAGACGAGGTCAGCGGCATCGAGATCGAGTTCATGCAGGTCTACAAAGAGGGCGAGGGCGGCGATCGTCCGGAAGGAGTCTAGCAAGATGAGCACCAAAGCAGCAATCATTGCCCGGCTTGGGGGGGATTCCCTGCTCCAAGCCCCTACGCTCAGCGCCATGGCGAAATCCGACCGGGATCTCAGCGTCGATCAGCCGATCGTTGCCCCCGATCCCGCCATCCTGGCTGCCAGTTTGCAGGCCCTGGAGCAGGGTCAAACCCACTACGTGGATGTCCCCGGCATCGGTGAGTTGCGCGTCGCGCTGGCAGAGGCCATGAGCGACCTCGGTCTTGCCGGCTACACGGCCGACCACATGCTGGTCACGGCCGGCATCCAGGAATCTCGCTTTCTCACCATCCAGAAAATCGGCGAGTCCTTCGGGCGCATCGGGCTGTCGGCCGTTGTGCACCCGGGTGCGCGCAAGGCGGCCGGGACGCGAGCGCTCGCCATCGATACGCTCGCCGTGAATCAAGACGATTACCTACCATCTCTGGACGCCATGCGCGCGGCGCTGGAGGATGGCTGTCGCCTGCTCTATCTCGAGTCGCCGTCCCGCCTGAGCGGTGCGGCCTACAGCGCCGGGGATGTCGCGGCCATCGCGGCCATGCTGGAGGAGTTTGATGCCAGTGCGATCTGGGACCAGGGTCTGGCCCCGTGGGTAGAAGGCTACGTCTCGCTGGGCGCCCGGCCGGGCATGGTCGACCGGGTCGCCGTCATCGGCGAAGCCTGGCCCGGTCAGGGCCTGGAAAGCTGGGCCATTGCCTATATCGGCGCCAAAGCCGATTGGTTTGAGCCCATGCGCTCCCAGAAGCAGATTATGGCCATCTGCACCAGCACGGCATCCCAGTACGCCGCCCTGAAGGCCGCCGAACTCTACGCTGCGCATCACGAGGAACAGGTCGCGGCACTGGCCGGTATCCGCCAAGACGCCGCGGCCCGGGCGGAAGCGACTGGCCTGGCGCCGGTGGCAGGTGGCGCAGTGTCGGTCCTTGCCCTGCGCGGCGTGACGGATGAGATCCTGGCCGCGTTGGAAGGCGCCGGTTACAGCGTGGCTGCGGGCGCGGATTTCGGCGCACCGGGCGTCATGCGCCTTGCCACCGGTTCCGGTGAGGCCCTCAGTCAGGCTTTGAGCACTCTCTAGAGAGGAGCAACCATTATGACTACCAAAGACAAAAAGGGCACGGACCTGCTCTACGCGCTCATTGCCCAGGCCCGCCAATATCCCGACACCATCGTCATGGGGCGGGGCGATCCCGATTTCGACACCCCGGCCCATATCGTGGCCGCGGCGGGTCAGGCCATGGCCGAACATGGGACCGACTATTCGCCGCCGGAAGGCATTCTGCCCCTGCGCGAAGCCATCGCCGCGCGCGTCAAGCAGTACAACAATTTTGACGTTGATCCCGCAACCGAAGTCGTCGTCACCAACGGCGGCCAGGAAGCCCTCTTTCTCATGGTGCTGGCATCTGTGGGGCCGGGCGAAGAGATGCTCACGCCCGATCCCAACTACAACACCTACAATGACGCTCTCCGCTTTGCGGGCGCACGCCACATCCCGGTGACGACAACGCCGGAGAGCAGCTTCCGGGTCGATCCCGCCGCCATGGCCGCGGCCGTCACCCCGAAGACCCGGGCCATGCTGCTGGTCTCGCCCAACAATCCGGCCGCGAGCGTGATTGCGCCCGACGACGTGCGTGCGCTGGTCAAGCTGGCCGAGGAGAAAGATCTGATCATCCTCTCGGATGAAATCTACGATCGCTTTGTCTATGACGATTTTCAGCATCTCAGCCCCGCCGCCGTGCCGGGGGGGCGGGAACGCACGCTGACGCTCAATGCGCTCTCCAAGGCCTTCTCCATGACCGGTTGGCGTCTGGGTTGGGTGGTGGGCCCGGCCGATCTCATGGCCCAGGTCAAAGCGCTGAAAGCCGCCATCAGCGGGCCGAACTCCATCGTCGCCCAGTATGCCGGCCTGGCCGCACTGACCGGACCGCAGGAGCCGGTGGAGCAGATGTTTGCCGAGTACGCCAAACGCCGGCGCATGGTCCTGGATGCCCTGGACGCCATGGACATCCCCTACGGCGTGCCCCAAGGCGGTCAATTCGTCTTCGCCGACATCAGCTTTACGGGCATGAATAGCCTGGATCTGGCCCAGAAAATACTCGAGGAAGAACACGTCCTCGCCTATCCGGGGTCGGCCTTTGGCCCCGGCTGGGAAAACTGCCTGCGCGTGACTTTCCTGCAGCCGGAAGACAAGCTGCGCGAGGGGCTGGAGCGCATGCAGCGGGCCATGCTTTCGATCATGTCCAATCGCTAAAGGAGCTTTTTCATGTCCGACCCACGCTGGAAGGTACTGATCGCGGAACCGAGGTATGCCGGATTTGTGGCCGACGTCATACCCCAATTCCCGGAACTGGACTTGATCTGCGCCACGGACGAGCAGGATGCATTGGCCCTGGCCGACAAAGATATCCACGGCCTGCTGGCCCAGTTCACCGCGGTCGACGCAGCGCTGCTCGAAGCCTTGCCCGACCTGCGCGTCATCCTCAAGAACGGACGCAGCTATCACAACATCGACGTCGCGACCGCGCGCGGCCGCGATCTCACCCTGGCCTCCATCCCGCGCAAAGGGCCCAACTGCGTGGCCGAACTGGCCATGACCCTGATCCTGGCCCTGAGCAAGGATCTGGTCATGTCTCACGCCAGCGTGGCCGACGGCGCCTACCGCTACCGGGGCATGAAGCCCGAGCTGACGGCCGAGCGCAAGATCGCGTTTCACTGGATGCGCCATGTGGGCATTCACGAAGTCGTGGGCAAGACCCTGGGCATTATCGGCATGGGCGAGATTGGCTGTGAGCTGGCCCGGCGGGCCGACGTCATGGGCATGCGCAACATCTACCACAAGCGCACGCCCCTTTCGCCGGAACTGGAGCAGCGCTTTGCCGCGAGCTATCGCGACCTGGACACCCTCCTGGCCGAGAGCGACTATGTCTGCATCGCCCTGCCCCACACGCCTGAATCGGAAGGCATGATCGGTGCGGCCGAGTTGGACAAAATGAAGGAAAGCGCCTGCATCGTCAATATTGCCCGGGGCGGGATCATCGACGAGGACGCCCTGATTGCGGCCCTGGCGACCCAGCGCATCCGCGGCGCCGGGCTGGATGTCTTCACCTACGAGCCGCTACCGGCGGACAGCCCCCTGTGCGAACTGGACAACGTCATCATGACGCCCCACATCGGCGGCGGAACGGGCACGACCTGGGCCGGTGAGTTGGCCACGGCTCTAGCGGAGTTGCAGAGCATTCTGGACGGCAATGCGCCGCAGATCGATTTGAGTTAGGCGGAATGATGCCGGAATGCGTTGACCTCATCGTCGAACAGGGCGCCGTCGTAACCATGGATCCCCTGCACCGGATCATCCGGGACGGGGCCGTGGCCATTCGCGCCGATCGCATCGTCGCGGTTGATACGACCCAAAACATTCGTGGGCGCTATCAGGCCGCGCGGACGATCGATGCGCGCCACAAGG
>CAYZLP010000397.1:3177-5264 GCA_964478635.1 uncultured Caldilineaceae bacterium | reverse complement strand
GCTATTGGAACAGGGCGAAATCACGCAGCGGCAGGCCGATGAGCATGCCTTTCTGACCATCGCCGGAATCGTTGGTTCTATCGATAACGACATGTGGGGCACCGATATGACCATCGGCGCCGATACGGCCCTCCATCGCATCATCTATGCCGCCGACGCCATCTCCAGCACCGCAGCCAGCCACCAGCGGGCCTTTGTCATCGAAGTCATGGGACGCCATGCAGGCCATTTGGCGCTCATGGGCGCGCTGGCGGCCGGGGCGGACTTTGCGCTGATTCCCGAGAGCCCGCCGGACGTGCCGGACTGGCGTGTCACGATGTGCGAAATACTCCGTTCCGGGCGTGAAGAGGGACGCCGCGACAGCATTGTGATTGTCGCCGAAGGCGCGGTAGATCGAGAAGGCACCCCCATCACGGCCGAAGATGTACAGCAGGCCATCGCCCACTATATGGACGAGGACGTTCGGGTCACGGTGTTGGGCCACGTGCAGCGGGGCGGTTCGCCGACTGCCTTCGATCGGATTCTCAGCACGCGCATGGGCGTTGAAGCCATCAACGCGATCATGGATAGCGGGCCCGACGATGAGCCGGTACTGATCGGCATCAACAACAACCGCATCACGCGCCTACCGCTCATGACCTGCGTCAATACGAATCAGAGCATCAACGCCGCCATCCGCAATCTGGACTTCGCCAAGGCCATGGACCTGCGGGGCCCCGCCTTTCAGAGCGCCTTCCGGACGCTGCGTACCCTGGTGCGGGCCATGCCCCACGACCCGGCCCCGGGGCAACGCCGCTTGCGCATCGGTATCATGAATGGCGGCGGTCCCGCGCCGGGCATGAATGCCGCAGTGCGCGCGGCCGTCCGCTTGATTTTGGACAAGGGACACGTTCCCCTGGGCATTAGTCGGGGGTTCCGGGGGCTCATCCGCGGAGAAATCAGCGAGCTCCACTGGATGGACGTGGACGGCTGGGCCGCCATCGGCGGATCGGAGTTGGGCACGAGCCGCAAAATTCCCCGGACGAGCGAGTATTACGCCATTGCGCGCCAGTTGGAAGAACACCGGATCGATGCCGTCATCATGATCGGCGGTTGGTCAGGGTATCGCTCATGTATCGATCTTTATAATGAGCGCACGGTCTTCAAAGCCTTCGACATTCCCATGGTCTGCGTACCGGCCAGCATCAACAACAATCTGCCCGGCGCCGACTTTTCCATCGGTTCCGACACGGCGCTTAACAGCATTTCAGAGGTGGTCGACAAGATCAAACAGTCGGCCGTCGCCTCGAATCGCTGCTTTGTCGTGGAGGTCATGGGTCGCTACTGCGGCTACCTGGCGTTGATGAGCGCGCTCGCCTCGGGCGCCGAACGCACTTACTTGCACGAAGAAGGGGTCACCCTGGAGGGATTGGAAACGGATATCAAATTCCTCAACGAGGGCTTCTCCCACGGCAAGCGGCTGGGACTCCTGATCCGCAACGAGAATTCGAATCCGCTCTATGATACCCGCTTTCTGGCCGCGCTCTTCGAGCAGGAAGGCGGCGACCTCTTCGACGTACGCATCGCCGTTCTGGGCCATATGCAGCAGGGCGGCGATCCGACGCCATACGACCGCATTATGGCGACGACCCTGACTGCGGCCGCGGTCGACATCGTCATCGGGGCCTGTCTGAATCCGGAGGACGAACCGCCGGCCGTCTGCATCGGGATGGTGGATGATCAATTCACCAGCACGCCGCTCTATCAGGTGCTACGGATCTTCGACGAAGAATTCCAGCGCCCCAAAAAGCAGTGGTGGATGCGTCTGCGGCCCCTGGCACGTATCCTGGCTCAGCCGGTCCAGGAATATGAGAAACTCGTCTTCAGCGAACTGCACCCGCCCGATGCCAACGGCAACGGCGGATAGGCTTATGATATAATGGCAAAGTTGGCAAAACCATGCGCGACGCAGGCATTTGCCTGGTTTTCGCGCTGGGGCTGCCATCGATTTTAGCATCCAAAGCACGTCCCATAATACACCATTCCGCTTGATACAAAGGAGTGACGCATGAAAATCGGCATTTTAACCGGCGGCGGCGATGTTCCCG
>CAYZLP010000397.1:0-3077 GCA_964478635.1 uncultured Caldilineaceae bacterium | reverse complement strand
ACAAAGGAGTGACGCATGAAAATCGGCATTTTAACCGGCGGCGGCGATGTTCCCGGCCTCAACCCCTGCATCAAGGCGGCCGTCTATCGCGCCATCGATGAAGGCCACGAAATCGTCGGCATCCGTCGCGGCTGGGGAGGGCTGCTCTATCTGAACCCCGACGACCCCTCAACCATCGACAAGAATATTCTCCCCCTGGACAAGAAAGTAACGCGCACCATCGATCGCACGGGCGGCACCTTCCTCCATACGAGTCGCACCAACCCCAGCAAGGTCAAGCCCAAGGACGTCCCCGACTTCCTGCGCGATCCCGAGAATCCAATCGATGAGGCCGGCGGCGTGCTCGACTTCACGCCCCATGTGATGCGCAATCTGGAATACCTGGGCATCGATCGCCTGATTCCCATTGGCGGCGATGATACGTTGAGCTACGGCGAACGCCTCCACAGCGAAGGCTTCCCCGTCGTCGCCATCCCCAAGACGATGGACAACGATGTCTACGGCACGGATTACTGCATCGGCTTCAGCACGGCGGTCACGCGCAGCGTCCAGTTCATCAACCAGCTGCGCACGAGCACGGGCTCCCACGAACGCATTGCCGTCATCGAGCTGTTCGGCCGCAACAGCGGCGAAACCAGCCTGATCAGCTCCTACCTGGCCGGCGTCGATCGCGCGGTCATCTCAGAAGTGCCCTATGACGTCGAACGGCTGGCCGAACTGGTCAAGGCGGACAAGGACGACAATCCCTCCAACTACGCCATGGTGACCATCAGCGAGGGCGCGCACATGAAGGGCGGCCAGGTCGTGGAGTACGGCGAAGCCGATGCCTACGGCCACCGCAAGCTGGGCGGCATCGGTCAGATCCTGGGCGAAGCGCTCAAAAAGCTGACCGGTGAGAACATCATCTATCAGCAGGTTTCCTATCTCATGCGCTCCGGCGCGCCCGACGCGTTGGATCTCATGGTGGCGGTGAATTATGCGAACATGGCGATGACGCTCATCGCCAGCGGGGCCAGCGGCCGCATGGTTGCCCTGCGCGACGGCACCTACACCCACATTCCCATGAGCACGGTCACCAGCGGGATCAAGCGGGTCGACGTGGACGAACTCTATGACGTGGACGAATATCGCCCCAAAGTGCGCCACGTTTTGGGCAAACCCATGTTCCTGTATTAAGTCACGATCGATACAGACATTGCTTTGCAGCGCGGCGGCTCATGGCCGCCGCGCTTTTTTCACGGAGAATGGGACAGTTGCAGAAGATGAACGGGACATGTGTCAGGTGACGAAACCGGCAAGAATCGTTACACTTGCTATTGAGAGGTCTGCCTGTCCTATACGGGCGGCGCGGCGTACGGTCGCTTCGTCCATTTTCGTGCTGTATCCGTTCAAATCTCTAGTAAAGGAAGTACCCAATGATTTACGAATCCGTCTATGAAATGAAAAAAGATGTTGCCGATGCGCTCAAGATTTCGGGCGGTCGGGTGAAGGTTACGGACGCTGACGCGCTGCGCGCCGACAAGATCGACCACCTGGTCCGCAGTGCAGTCTTCGGCACGGAACCGGTTCAGGAATTTGCCCGGTGGCTTATCTGGGAAGCGGGTCAGGATCTGGGCGTCCGCCCGGCGAGCATCCACGAGTTCTACATCGCCGGCGGCCGGGGCGAATGGCGCGATCGCACGGTGCCCGCGATGAACATTCGCTTCACCAACTACGACACGACGCGAGCCGCCCTGCGCGCGGCCCAGAAGACCAACACCGGAGCCATCATCTTTGAGATCGCCCGCTCCGAAATGGGGTATACGGAGCAGCCGCCGGCCGAGTTTACGACCAACGTCATCGCGGCCGCGATCAAGGAAGGCTACTTCCATCCCGTCTTCATTCAGGGCGATCACTTCCAGGTCAAGGCCAGCAAATACAAGACCGATCCGGAAGGGGCCATCGGTGAAGTGAAAGCCCTGATCGAAGAGGCCATTCCCGCCGGCTTCTGGAATATCGACATTGACACCAGCACGCTGGTGACCCTGGAACCCGAATCGCTCGACGAACAGCAGCACGACAACTACACCCGCTCGGCCGAAATCACCCAGCTCGTTCGCGATCTGGAACCGGCCGGGGTAACCATCAGCCTGGGTGGCGAGATTGGCGAAGTGGGCGAGAAGAACTCCACGCCTGAAGAGTTGGAAGCCTACATGGCTGGCTATGAAAAGCTCATCGACGGGTCGGCCGGCCTGAGCAAGGTGAGCGTGCAGACCGGCACGAGCCATGGCGGCATTGTCCTGCCGGACGGCAGCATCAAAGAAGTGGCCGTCGATTTCGACACCCTCGAAGTGCTGGGTGAACATGCCCGCCAGCACGGCGCAGGCGGTGCAGTACAGCACGGTGCCAGCACCCTCCCCAAGGAGATGTTCCACAAGTTCCCGGAGGTGAACACGCTGGAGATTCACCTGGCCACCGGCTTTATGAACATCTTCCTCGATCACCCTGCCTTCCCGGCGGAATTGCGCAACAAGATTCATGCCTATCTCGAAGCCAACCACGCGGATGAGCGCAAGGGCGGCCAGACCGACGCTCAGTTTTACTACAAGACGCGCAAAAAGGCGTTGGGACCGTTCAAGGCCGAGATGTGGCAGTTGCCTGAGGAGGCCAAGGCCGAGATTTTTCAAGCGTTGGAAGAAGAATTTGCCTTCTTCTACGATCAGCTCAACGTCACGGACACGCGCCAGCTGATCGACGATACGGTCACGGTAATCGAATTCCACCAGGAGATGCCCGCAGTCGCGCGCGGCGTCGGCGACGATATGGGACTGGCTGACTGACACCGGTAGCAATTGACAATTGACAATTCAGAATTGTCAATTGTCAACCGCGCAACACCACCTAATTGAATGATTGGGAACTTTCCACAGCAGCGGGACGCGTGCGTCCCGCTGCTGCTTTTTGGCTGCGGCTCTTGGCGCCTCATCCAGCCCATGGGCTGTGTGCAGCTTCACGGCAGATCAGGCAGCGCGGCGGAAGATCCACCACAAGCCCAGGCTAAGCAAAAAGAGCAGCAGGGACAAGCCTGCGATGCGGGG
>CAYZLP010000396.1:0-5275 GCA_964478635.1 uncultured Caldilineaceae bacterium | reverse complement strand
CGTCCCCGCCGCCATGGCGCCGGCCCCTGCCAGGAAGAGGGCCGTATACCCCACCTGCGTGATCAGCGCGCCGCCCAGCAATGCCATGCCGGCGAAGGCCAGCCCGGCCGTCATCTCGTTGAGCCCCGACATGGTAGGCCGCTGGGCCTCGGTCACCAGGAGCATGCTGTAGACCAGGAAGGCGGGAAAGCGAATGGCGCTAAAGACGACCACGCCGACGAACCCTGTGGCGGCGGCCGGCCAGGCAGGGATCAGGGCCATGGGCAGCAGCGCCAGGGTTGCGCCCAGGCCGGAAATGATGACGAGCCGCCTGTGGCCCCAGCGCGCCGTGAGCCCGGCCACGGCCAACGCTGCGGGAATGGATGCCAAACGGGCAACAGCCGCAATCAGACCAATGCGGGACGTGGGCACCAGCAAGGCTTGGTCCATGTACACGTTGAAAAAGGTGTTGGCCGAGGCCATCCCCGCCACCTGGAGCGTGCGCACCGCGCCCACGGCCAGCAGCAAGCCGAGATAGGGGCGATCCAGCGCGGCGAGCCGGGCCAAAGGCTGTACGCGGGAACGAGGGCGGGCCGGCGGGCGATTCTGCCGCGTCGCCTTTGCCGCCCATATGCCGGGCAGCAGCAACAGCGCGGCCGTCAGCAAAGGAATCCTGTAGGGTAGCGGCGCGCTGGTGTCGACGCCGGTCAAAGCGGCAACCAGGGGCGGCAGGAATCCGGCCAGGAGGCCACCCACAAATGCGGCCAGGGAAAAGATGGCCGTCTGGATCGAAAAGGCATGGTCGCGCTGCTCCTCCGTGGTCGACGCCATGAGGAAGGGCACGCCGTTGACGAAAAAGACGGAATAGCCGAAGAGCAGGGTCACGTAGCTGGCATAGAGCCAGGCGGTCTGGGCTGCCGGCCAGACCAGACCGGCCAGGGGCAGGGCAACACCGGCAGCAAAGACGATCCAGAGACCGGCCAGCATGGCCCGGCGGCTGCCCCAGCGCCGGCCCAGGGCGGATACGGGCAGGCTGGCCAGGGCAAAGGTCAAGAGCCCGGCCGAATTGATCCGCCCGACAAAGGCGGGATCGTAGCCCAGGCGCAGCAAGAAGAGATTGAAGATCACAGCATAGACGCCATCGATGATGAGCGTTGCCAAACCGAGGGTCACCAGATAGAGGCGGGCATTGCGCCCGAAACCGCGCACGGCCTGCCGGTACGTTGTAAGCATGATTTTCTTTCGCTTAGACCGGCTCGGGAAGCGGAACACGCGGTGACGCCGGAAGTCACAAGCGGTGCGCGGGAAATGAAGCCGCTGGCGTCTGCGCGACACAAGGAGATGCGGTCGCCCTAACCCGCTGCCGGCGGAAGGCCGGATTGCGCTTCATTCCCGTTACACTTATACCACAGGTGAGTGTCATGGCGTAGTCGACCGGCGCAATCGCAGGCGCGTCAACATGCCATCGGGAAGCCAAGTAGGCTTACCGTATCACACTACGTTCCGCCCTGCTTCGAGATGATTCCCAATGGCTCGTGGGTCTAGTCAAACGGCGTCCGTTATTGGACAAACGCTAGGCCGCGATCACCGGGTTTTGCAGCAGGCCGATGCCGTCGATTTCGACCTCCACGATATCGCCGACGATCACGGGACTGCCCATGGGCGTGCCCATGAAGATCGCGTCGCCGGGATAGAGGGTCATGAACCGGCTCACGTAGCTGACGATGTCCGGGACCGAGTAGATCATGGAAGCGGTGCTGCCCTGGGTGGCCAGCGTCCCGTTGATGCGCAGGGAGATAATCAAATGATCCGGCGCGAGATCGGTCTCGATGTAGGGGCCCATGACGGTGGCCGTGTCGAAGCCGTGTGCGCGCAGGGTCTGGTACCGGTCGGCGCGCAGCAAGTCGGGTGACGCCAGGTCGTTGCCGCAGGTATAGCCGAGGATATGGGCTGCGGCTTCATCCGGCGAGACGGCTTTGGTGCGCTTCTGCATGACGACCACCAACTCGCCGGCGGCGCCGATCTCTTGGGCCGGCGGGGGAAAGACGATGGAGTCGCGGTGCCCGATAAGGGACGAGGTGGGCAGGAGAAAGATCACAGGGCCCTGGTAGCGTTGTTCTCCAGGCGCAGTCGCATAGTGCTGCGTCACGCGCCGGGGATAGTTGATGCCCACGGCCACAATCGACCGTGGCGCAACCGGCGGCAGCAGACGCACGTCGGCCAAGCGGGCAAACCGGCTGCCCACCTCGAAGTCGCCAAAAATGTCGCCCGAGATCGACCAGAGCGCATCATCGATCACAACGCCGTAGTGAATCTGATCCTCCAGTTGGAATCGTGCGAGTTTCATGGCGTCCTCTTCCCTTTTGCCGGCCACAATCGGTCCGGATTCACGCTGTGCAGACAGTCAGATTTTCCTGTTCGCCAGCCACAAAGGCCGGCTCCTTCTCCTGCCGCAATTCAACCACTTGCCTCAAAGAGTATCCGAATCACATCCTGCACGGCCCAGGGCGAGTAGTACTGCCCCGCATTGGGGCCGTTGCTCAAGAAGATCACGCCAAGATCGTCTTCCGGAAGCAGCATGATGGCAGACTCAAAGCCCATGTCCGCCCCACCCATCATCAGCGTAGGGTGGCCATCGAGATCTGAGATCCACCAGCCCATACCCCACTCGGAAAAAGGACCGCCATAGAGGGAGTTGTGGAGGGGCTCCCACATGTGGTCATAAGCTTCGGCAGACAACAACTGTGTGTCCCCCAGACCGCCTTTGTTGAGACTCACCTCCACTAGCTTTGCCATATCTTCAGTGTTGCTGAAGAGGTTATTCGAGGCGGCAAATTGGCGGCTGTAAGGAAAAGCGTCGGCGACAACCGGTCCTCCCGCGCCCCAGGCATGGGGGCTGGCCAGGAGATTTGAATCAACTTCTTCCAACAGATAGGTGCTTTCTTCCATCCCCAACGGCACAAGGATGTTATCCTGCATGTATGCCTCGAACGGCTGACCCGCAACCTTGGCAACCAAGTCACCCAGCACCATATAGGCAATGTCGCTGAATTCCCAGCCAGTGCCGGGAACAAACAGGACGCTCCGATCGGCCAGGCTGCGCACCAGCCGCTCGACGGCTTCGTCATCCAGCGCCGGTGTGAAGTCCGACCAATCCACAACCCGATCGCCGCTATCGGGAATCCCGGATGTCTCCTCAAGAATCTGTCTGACGGTGATTGTGTCGGCCCCTTCACCTTGCATCTCGAAGTAAGGCAGATAGTCAGTGACAGGGTCATCCAGGTCAATCAGGCCTGCTTCCGCCAACTGCATGACGGCCATGGCCGTCGGCGTCATGGAGACTTCGGCCATTTGGAAGACGGTGCGGGGCGTAACGGGCGCGCCGCTGTCTACGTCGGCGACGCCGAAGCCCTTGGCGTAGACAAGTTCTCCATCTTGCACGATCCCCAAACCGAGGCCCGTGATGGCGTTGTCCCGCATGGTCTGCGCAACATACGCCTCTATACTTTCCATCACTGCGTGATCTAGCGTAACCTCCGGTTCTGCGGGCTGCACCGCCTCTGGCGCTGCGATCGGCTGACATCCGACCAACAGCAGCAGGACAGCCAATCCCACGAGTACGAATCTTATGCGGTCGACAGACATGATGCATCCCCTTTCGCTAATTCTGTCTGAAAATTGTCGATCCTCTGGGCAATTCAGCCACTGCGAAGAGTATGGAATATCAGCGACAACAAACTGGCTACAAGTTCGACAACGCGGTCGATGAAGAAACGCAACGACTGCAGGGGCGATCGGCTCAGTTCCCAGGAACGCTCGAAGCGCAGTCTTTGTGGACACTCTGTGGATTTGAACGTAGGAAAGTGAGCCAGCGACGACCGACCCATCGAACATGACTTGATGGGGGCGCAAGCGGGGCACTGCAGCGGCTCATGGCTACCCATAATCGAGTTCTTTGCGGAGCGCCTGATCGTTGAGGATGGCTAATCGTGCCCGTTTCCATCCGGTATAAATGACGAGAGTTGAGAAGCGACGAACGCCTATGCACTTCCCATGCCGGGGCGAATCCGGGAAAGTGCATAGGCGTTCGCCTTGCTGGTGAAGCCCAACGTTCCCATAGTGTTGGGGGTTGAGCGTAGCTCTACCGCAGCAGCGTGCAGAGGAGTTCGGCATCGTAATTTGGATGTCCTGTTTCAACCACAGGCACGCCATCTCGTACGACGAGCCGTCCTGCTCCAAAGAAGACGCGTCCGTAACCCGGGACGATGATCTGCCAATTCAAACCACTTGCGCTAAAGTTCGTGAACTCGACAGGTGTCGTTGCATCCATCTGGATGTTGAAGTTCAGCCTCCCCTCCAAATACTTCTCTGGATGATCCAGGTTGTAGACGCGGTCTATGCCGGACTGGTGAATTTGAACGCGCAGCGGGTTGCCATCTCGGTCGAAGTGCGTGGTAATCCGGGCGTCGTTGGTGTTGTAGAGCCAGACGTCGAAGTCTCCGCAAGAGAACAATTCATACTCTTCAGTCCACGCCATCTCAACAGTATCTGGCGGAACCGCAAACGCGGGCACAGTAGATGCCAGCAGCAGGAGTAGAACGAGCGCCACAACGTTCAGAATCTTCATCGCAGTTTCCTTTCGCATGATACTCGATTTTTCAATAGGGCATCTCGCCGGCAATCAAGAGGCGAAAACACGATATCTTTGTGTGGCATACAAAATGTCTACAGATTGGCTACATCTTTGCCTCCACTCTGACCCGCCGGTGGAGTAGAGACGTTGCAGTGCAACGTCTCTACGGGTCTGGGTTGCGTGTCCAAAGTTTGAACATGGACGCGCATTCTTGAGAGGCTTTCATGTTGCAACAGATAATGGGATGGTTTGCCGGTTTGTTTGATCTTCTTCGCCTGCGGGGCGCGCCGGGATCGGAAGATGGGGAATTTGGGGGCTACCGGTCGGGGACGGAGCTGGACAAGCCGTGGGCGACGCTGTTGCAGGAGTTCACGGACGAGCGGGAGGCGTGGAAGCGGAATCCGCTGGCTCGGCGGATCATCGGGCTGACCATGGCGTACGTGGTGGGCGACGGATTCCAGGTGGAGAAAGACATTGGTCCGGCGGAGAGCAAAGCCTGGGACAATGCCAAAAAGACACGATAAACGCAACGGGCGACGCTCCTTCCACCAGGAAGTGAGCATCGCCCGTCTAAAAATGCGTTGGCAATCCAACTGTACCAAAGGACGGGATTGCTACGTTAGGGGCGCCTAGTGGGGCTCGAACCCACAACCCCTTGATCCA
>CAYZLP010000395.1:4142-5275 GCA_964478635.1 uncultured Caldilineaceae bacterium | reverse complement strand
CCCTGGGAAGCGGGGAGACGTAGAAATGATCGACCGGATGCTCCTGCGTCAATTCCGCAATGCGTCGGGCCGTATGCTCGACCTGCAGCATGCCCCGCTTGGTTAACGGCGCATCCAGGGCTCCCTGCCACACTTGCAATACGTTGGCCTCCGTCTCGGCGTGCCGCACAACAATCATTTTTGTCATCAACCCGATCCCCTCTTTTGATCTTGACTTCTGCATGGCCGTCCGCTCTCGTAGATTACCATAGACGCCGTCAGTTCATAAGCTTCAAGGCAAGAATGAAGATCGTTCGCCGGTTGACAGGCGCCTGACGCCGTGCTACACTCTTGCATCATGAATCGCCAGACAGGGGTTTCTTCCATTCAGATTATCACCGTTAGGCCGCGCCCGTATCGAACCGGATAACTTCTGGATCTTTGCACGCGAGCCAAAGCGGATACCACGCACAGGGCAAAGCTCTCCAGATGGAGAGCTTTTTTTGTTGTACGAACATGGAGGAGCGCACCATGTACAAGGCAGGCATCGCCGGCGCTACCGGCTACACGGGCTACGAACTGACCAAGCTCATCCACCGCCACCCAGAGATGGAAATTGGCTGGGTGACCAGTGAAAACAGCGCCGGCAGGACCATGGCCGACGTTCATGCGTGCGATTGGACATACCCGCTGATCACGCTGGAGGAGGCCATGCAGCGTGCGGACGAGGTGGACGTGGTCTTTCTCTGCCTGCCCCATGCGGCGTCCATTGAGCCGGTGCGGGCCTTTGGCGCAACGGGGGTACGGGTCATCGATCTAAGCGCGGACTACCGGCTGAAAGATCCGGCCGTCTACACCCGCTGGTACGGCATCGACCACACGGCGCCCGAACTGATCGAAGAGTTTGTCTACGGCCTTTGCGAGGTCTACCGGGACGCCATCCGGGGCGCGGACAAGATCGCCGTGCCCGGCTGTTATCCCACCAGCGTCAACCTGGCCCTCTATCCCCTGGCAAAAGCCGGCTGGCTCGCGCCCCATATCATTGTGGACAGCAAAAGCGGGGTCAGCGGTGCCGGACGCAAGGCATCCCTGATCTATAACTTTGTGGAAGTTCACGACAACCTGGCGCCCTACAATGTGGGCTACCGCCATCG
>CAYZLP010000395.1:0-4042 GCA_964478635.1 uncultured Caldilineaceae bacterium | reverse complement strand
ATTATCAGCGCGTCGATTGACAATCTGCTCAAAGGCGCCAGCGGTCAGGCCATCCAGAATTTCAATCTCGCCGTAGGATTGGACGAGACGGCAGGATTGCTCTAAACAGCCAAGGAACGCTTATGGATCCCGAAACGCTTGATTTGGCCCAGGATGCTCTCGAAGAAGCGAGCGGACCCTATGTCACCGTCCTCAAGGTCGGCGGCAACGAATTGGACGATCCCGTCTTTTTGGATGGGCTGGCCCTGGCCGTACAGGCCGTGCGCGCCCAGGGCCATATGCCCGTCATCGTCCACGGCGGCGGCAAGACCATTGCGGCCTACCAGGAGAAGCTCGGTCTGGAAGCCAAATTCCTGGACGGTCTTCGCATCACCGACGAGGCGAGCCTCGACGTGGCCGAAATGGTCTTGAGCGGCCTCATGAACAAGCGCATCGTACGCGCGCTGGTCCGGGCCGATATCCGGGCCGCCGGCTTGAGCGGCGTGGACGACGGCACCATCTACGTCGAACCTATGTGGCATCCGGCCGGCGAACTAGGGCGGGTCGGCGAAATCCAGGATGTGGATCCACACCTGCTCCAAACGCTCATCGAGGCGGAGATCGTACCGGTGGTCAGCCCCATCAGCTTCGGCGCCCACGACGCCCTCAGCTACAACGTCAACGCCGACCACGCTGCGGCGGCGATTGCGGCGGCCCTGGGCGCGACCAAGCTGGTCTTCATCAGCAACGTGCCCGGCATTCTGGTCGCGACCCGCGTGATTCGCGCCATCACGGCCGCACAGGCCGAAGCCTGGATCGATGAGGGCATTATCTTCGGCGGCATGATTCCCAAAGTACGGAGCGCCGTGGAAGCGGTTCACCGCGGCGTTGCCCAGGCCGTCATCACCAATCTGGCCGGCGTCCAGGAAGGAAGCGGGACGAGCATTCTCGGCGGCGCAGGCTAGGACAATCGACAATTGATAATCGTCAATTGACAATTGTCGATTGTCGATTGACAGTTGTCGATTAGCAATTTCACTCAGACGAGGCCTTTATGAACGACAACCAAACCATCGCACTGGAACAAGCGTATGTCCTCGGCGTCTACGCGCGGCCGCCCTTTGTCATCAAGCGGGGCGAAGGCTGTACGCTCTACGACGCCGAGGGCAACGCCTACCTCGACTGTGTCGCCGGCATCGCCGTCAATGCCCTGGGCTACAACGACCCGGGCATCAACCGGGCCATGGCCGAAGCTGCGGCCACGGGCGTGCTCCACGTGAGCAATCTCTATCACACCGCGCCTCACGCCGAGCTGGCCCAGTTGCTCTGCGAGACCAGCTTTGCCGACAAGGTCCACTACTGCAATAGTGGCGCTGAAGCCAACGAGGGCGCCTTCAAGTTTTCCCGCCGCTACGGTCGCGCCCACGGCGGCGACGAAAAAACCGATATTCTCGCCTTCTCGGGCGCTTTTCACGGCAGAACCCTGGGGGCCCTGGCCGCGACGCCCCGGCCCCAGTATCAGGACGCCTTCCAGCCCCTCATGCCCGGCGTACGCTTTGCGAACTTCAACGATCTGGCGAGCGCCCGCGCGCAGATGGATGACCGGGTCTGCGCCATCATCGTGGAACCAATCCAGGGTGAAGGCGGCATCCATGCGGCCACGCCCGAATTCCTCCACGGCTTGCGGGCCTTGGCCGATGAATATGATGCCCTCCTCATCTATGACGAGGTGCAGTGCGGCGTTGGGCGCACCGGCAATCTCTGGGGCTACATGACCGTCTGCAGCGGCGGAGATCGGACGAACTGCGCGGTCTGCAACGGCGACGACGCGTCCTGCGTTGCTGCACCTGACATCATGACGGCGGCCAAGCCCCTGGCCGGCGGTCTGCCCATGGGCGCCATTCTAATGCGCCAGAAAGTGGCCGATGTCATGCAGAAGGGCGACCACGGCAGTACCTTCGCCGGCGGCCCCATGATTACCCATGTGGCCCATCACGTCGTCGGTCGCATCGCCGATCCCGCCTTCCTGGCCGAGGTGCGGGCCAAGGGCGCGCGGCTCAAGGAAATGTTGGAAGAAATCAACAGCCCCCACATTCTGGAAGTGCGGGGCAGCGGTCTCCTGGTGGGCGTCCAACTCGACATTGAGGCCGGGCCCATCGTTGCGGAAGCCTACAAACAGGGCGTCATGCTGGTGAATGCCGGGCCAACCGTCCTTCGCTTTGTCCCGCCGCTGGTGATCAGCGAAGAAGAGTTGGCCCATGCCGTGAACGTTGTCGGGTCGATCCTGCAAGAAATCGACTGATTGATGGCCTGTCAGGTGAGAGGTCGCCATGCACGTGGAAATTCGCCCGGCCCGGCCCGATGACGTGGACCGGATCCTGGAATTAGTCAACCGCTTTGCAGCCCAAAACGTCATGCTGCCGCGCACGGAAGCCGGCATCCAGCGCTCGCTGGGCGACTGGCTGGTCGCGGCGGATGAAAAGCAAGCCGATGCGCCTATCGTGGGCTGCGGCTCGCTGGTGGCGCTGACGCCGACGCTCGTCGAGGTGCGTTCCCTGGCCGTAGATGACAGCCAGCAGGGCACGGGTCTGGGCAGCCGCCTGGTGACCGATCTCGTGACTTTGGCCCGGGAACGGGGCTTCGAGCAGGTCTGTGCGCTGACCCTGCGCGCCAACTTTTTCGAACGATTGGGCTTCGCCGTTGTCGACCGCTGGAGTATCAGCCCCAAGGTCTGGCAGGCATGCATCTATTGTCCCAAGTTTCATCGCTGCGATGAAGTGGCAGTACTCATGAATCTGGGTGAATCGACCGCAGTCAATGATGGCGGCCGCACACCCGGCTGGAATCGCTTGCTCAAATATGGCGCCTGGCAGCCGCTCAAACTGGCATATCAACAGAAGCCGGGCGAGGGAAAGGAATAAGGGAAACTACGATGAACGCAACTCTGGTTTTGGAGGATGGGACCGTATTTCATGGAGAAGCTTTCGGCGCGCGCACGACGGTGGTGGGCGAAGTAGTCTTCAACACGAGTCTGACGGGCTATCAGGAGGTCATCACCGATCCGTCCTATCGCGGCCAGATGGTCTGCATGACGGTTCCCCATGTGGGCAACACGGGCGTCAATGCCGAAGACGTGGAGAGCGACCGCCCGCAGGTGACGGCTTTTATCGTGCGCGAGGTAAGCCCTGTCGTCTCCAACTGGCGGGCCAACGAAACGCTGGACGATTACCTGGCCCGCCATGGGATCCCGGGCATCAGCGAGATCGACACGCGCGCGCTTACCCGTCGCCTGCGCGAACAGGGCGTGCTCCACGCCGCCCTCTCCACCGATGGCGCCCATGACGTCGCCGCGCTGCAGGCCATGGCCCGGGAGTGGGAAGGACTGGACGGCCGCGACCTCGTTCAAGAAGTGACGTGTCAGGAGCCCTACCACTGGGTCGACGGCACTCGGGTCGAGTGGACGCCTGTGCCGGCCGGCGGCGCAATGTCCGGCGCCGCGGGAGAAGCCGTCGGCGACGGTCCCCTGGTCGTTGCCTACGACTTCGGCATCAAGCACAACATTCTGCGCCGCCTCACCAGCCACGGCCTGCGCGTGACGGTCGTTCCCGCCGACACGCCCGCCGAGGAGGCGCTGGCGCTGGAGCCGGCGGGCATCTTTTTGAGCAACGGCCCCGGCGATCCGGCCGGCGTGCCCTACGCCGCGTCGGCTGTGGCCGATTTACTGGAAGCCAATGTTCCCATGTTCGGCATCTGCCTGGGCCACCAGATTATCGGGCGCGCGCTGGGCGCGGAGACCTACAAGCTCAAGTTCGGTCATCACGGCGGCAACCAGCCCGTGAGCGATGTCGATTCGACCAATGTCCAAATCACGGCCCAGAACCACAACTATGCCGTGGACGAGAAGGGCCTGCCTCCCAATGCCGAGATCACCCATCGCAACCTCAACGACGGCACGGTGGAGGGGCTGCGCCTCACGGATCGGCCGGTCTTCTGCGTTCAGTATCATCCCGAAGCGAGTCCGGGACCCCACGACGCGGATCTGTTGTTTGCGCGGTTTGCGGAG
>CAYZLP010000394.1:0-5295 GCA_964478635.1 uncultured Caldilineaceae bacterium | reverse complement strand
GCGCACCCCGGCGAAGCCGTCGTGGCGGGCCTCATCGCAGCCGCGGTGGATGGCTTCAAACAGCGTGGCTTTGGGACCGCATCGCATCGTGATGTTGGACACGGGTCGTGACGCCGGGTTGTTTGACAGCGAGTTGGATGCCTTGCTCGCTGCTGCGGAATTTAATACTGAGGATAAGAATAATTTAGCGGCAGGCGCGCCCAATTCTGTCGGCGTGGACAACGATGAAATCAATCTTTTGCGCACTGCGCTGCTGGATGCAGGCGACGTCGGCCTGGTGATTGTCGGCATGCACGCCCCGCCGCTCAATCCTAAGGGGTCTGAATATCCTCATTACTTCCGCGAAACGGAACATGCCTCCGCGGATAAGCGAGAGATCATCGCCTACTTGGTACGACAGGGTGCGCCCCATTCACTCTCCGTCTGGGACGAGTGGCAACTGCTGCCACAAGGCCAGAATGGGACTTTTTCGTTAAATTTTGATCGGTGGCAGCTGCGGGCGACGCCTTATTTTAAGCGCGGCGGCATCAACAATCTACTGGATTGGAGCGTCGCTTCGCCCACGGAAGGTCAAACGTCGCGACTGCTGGAAATGTGTGTGGGTCAAGCCGGCAATGTCGGCCGCGCCGTGGATCTTGTGCTGTTTGGTCATGTCCATCGGAATGTCGAGTATCGACTGGAATGGGACAGCGCCGGACAGGAACTGCTCTACTTTATGGACTTCTACACCGAGAATCCAGCAGCCTACTATCAAGTGCGTAAAAATGGCTTCGCCGAAGAAGTGCACGTACGCGTACGCAATATTCCCGTGGCTAGTAGCGTACGCACCGTGCGCGACAATCGGCCGGACGCGTTTTGGCAGGAATGGCGGCAGCTTGATATCCCCCAATATGCTGAGCCGCTGAATGATACTTCCGATCCCGGCATCTGGTGGGATACCCATCGACCACTTCTCTGCCAGACCGGTGCATTGGGACCCGGCGTGAACACGCGTAAGGATAAGACTGAAAATAAGCACAAGCCGGGCCCGTCATTTCAAGGCTTCCGCTATAGTCGCGTCACCAACAACCGGATTGCCAAAATGCACTACGTGACAGTAGATGCGCTGCGCAGCAATAATTTCGTCATGCCCTGGGAAGCGGCCCTAATCAAGCCACGGCCCAGGCCGCGCCCCTTCCCGAGTCGACCAGGCGGCGGCAATGTCGCTCCTGGATAATCCGTAAGTGTAACCTTCAGGTTAGCACGCCGGACCCTGCCTCACCCTGCTCCGCCCGCCTGGACGGCGGCCTCACCCAGATTTGGCGCATTAAGCGTCAAATCTGGGTGAGGCTGAGCAGTTACCGATAAATAAGCGTGCCGGCCGATAGACGACACTCCATCGTCAGTCAGCCAGTTACTAGCCAGCAGTCGACCAGCCCATCCCGTCGGGGCCAAACACTTCATCAACATCCTTTCTGATCGAGTGACATAGAGTCACAGTGGATTCTCGTATGGTCCGAAAAATCCATCCGCAAGTCATTTGGTGACAAGGTTTCACGCTTTCCGCTGGTAGAATGAAGTATCCATCGCATCTTCCAGCCGGAGACCGTTCTGCGCTGGCATCGCCAACTGGTACGATGGAAGTTTCAGACCATACGATATCATTCACAACTACTATCGTCCCCCGGATAGGCCATTTCCTCCCAGGAAAGCAATTTCCGCACCATACGGGACATGGAATATATGGACTTTGAACTGGAAATTGGGGCTGGCGATTCGGTAGCCCACCCGCTCTCCATTGTCCGTTCACCCGCCGGTCCGCTGCGCGGTCAACTGCAATTCCTGCTGCTGCTGCCCCTATCCCCGTTATTGCGGTGGCGAATACCATGCCCGGACTTGAATGCAAGGCTGCTGTGTGGCCTCCGATGGACCTTTTTGATCGTTGATACTCTTGTACGCGCCATAAAGCGCGATGCCCTGTGACGCGCCCGCATAGATGCTTCCGTTATCAGCTACCCAGTCGTCGTCGCCAAATGCGTCTGATTGATAGGTCGCAGCGCCAGCATTAGGTTCAACATAGACCGCGACCACCTCTCCGTCAACCACGTCATACTTTAGATTGCGAAAAGACATGCCGTTGTGTCCGGAGGTAACGTAATATAGAGATTGCTCGCCACTAAACGAAGACCAGGCAAGCGCAGAACTACCGTCCGAAAGTTCGCCGGCGCCGCCAAAACGGACGTTGGTCCACATTGAAATGTCAGGGACGAGTTCAGGCGACTTCCATACGACTGTCTGGCCGGGATTGCCGGCAATTAGGTAGTACAGACCGTCAGGCCCCTGCTCCACGTTCACGGATTGCACTTCTCCATCATGACCAGGCAATAGCCCGAGTTCTGCTGTGGTTAAACAGCCCATATAGGCATCGGAAGTGTTCTCGCCTGATCCCATGGAAGGGATCTGCCCCGTTCTCAGGCTTGAGAAATCATAGAAGAGCACTTTGCTCCCCTGACTGACCGGCTCCACAACATATCCGTATACTGGATACCACTTGGTCCAATCCTGTCCACAAAGCACGGTGATGTCACCCACCTGCCCGCCATTGCCGGGATGGTTGCAGCCTCCGGGGTGGGACCCATCCAACAGATCCCACCAAACCACTTCGCCGGCAAAATCGGGCTCGGCAACGGTAATCTCGTGATCATGGGGTCCCTGGCCGGCGTTTGCGCCCGGGACTTTCGCGAGGGCAACGTAGCCGCCGTTGTCCTGGCTGTGGGTAATAATAAAATACGCAGATCCTTCCTGATCCGTGACCTGGAGCCGCATGAAGTATTCAACATGGCATCGTTTGCCAACGTCAAGAAAGGTGGCCTCTTCATAGCGGGCAGGAAGTCCCGCTCGCTTGATCAGAAAGGAGCTGCTCATCTCTTTTGGAAGGAGGAGCGGATTGCGGACGGAGCGACGAGCCCGGTCGTCGATTCCATTGAAAGGAATTGCGGATCCATCCTGATAGATGTGCCTGGCGGTCAATGCAGATAGTGCCGCCCATTGTTCGGCGTTCTGGGATGGAGACGTGATGTCAAAGAACCCTGTGAGAATTGTGTTGAGCGCGTCCTGATCGGACTCCTGTTGGGCTGCGGCGGCGGCAGCTTGTTTGACGATCGCCCAACTGGATTCGTCCATCCCGTCGGTCCAGAGCTCGGTGGAACAGCGCTGGATGTATGTCCTAATACCACTACTCGATGCGTCCCGGCAGATTTCGGCATACTTGTCCCACTCCCCCTCGTCCGTGGAAATTCCCGCGTTCAGCTCCTCGACTTCTTTCATCAGGGCCTGAAAGGGTTCCACCTCGGTGAGGATATTTTGAGCCGTTGCCCGCAGTATCGCCCACTCAGAGGAATTTTGGGAGGGATTCGTGATCGGTACGAATCCCTCCAGGATCGTGATCAACGCATCCCGATCATCTTGCTGTGCGGCCGCGGTTGCGGCAGCTTGTTTGACCAGCGCCCAGCTGGATTCGTCCATCCCGTCGGTCCAAAGTTCAGCGGAACACCGCTGAATGTATGTCCTGATACCCGTTTCCGCGGCGGCCGCGCAGATATCGGCGTATTGGCCCCACTCGCCCTCATCCGAAGACACCACTGCATTCAAGGCCACAACGTTGAGCATAAGCGCCCTGAGCGCATCCACCTGAACCATGAGTGTACCAGCCGCTGTGCGTAGTGCGGCCCACTGTTCGGGATTGTTGGAAGGATTGGTGATTGGGACGAACCCCTCCAAGATCGTGTAGAGGGCAGCCTGATCACTCCCTTGTTGTGCCGCCCTTGCGGCTGCTTGCTGTACCAAGGTCCAACTGGTCTGATCCAGACCGTCAGTCCACAGTTCGGATGAACAGCGCTGTGCGTATGTCGTGAGACCCGTCACGCCGGCGTCCTGGCATATTGCGGCATACTGGCCCCACTCTCCCGTGTCGTCGGGCACTGCCTGGGCCAAGTCGATCACTTGTTTCACGAGAGCCTGAAAAGCTTCATTTACCGATCTGGATTCTGGCATATCAGTCCTCCAAAGTCCTGCGTTGAGTCGAACACGGGTGTCAAAATTGACGCGTACGGCGGTGAATCCCGCTAGATCTCGAACGCAGGTTGTGGAAGAACCACAAGTCAGTGCAAAATGCACAAAACGGGGAGGAGAAGGCTCGCCATTTTAGGCCTGCGAAAAGAGGACAGCAGCCGGATATCAACCAATTGCGGTGCAAATCCGTGCTATTCGCAGGTATCGGCGTACTTAAAGCCACACAAGCGAGGAGCAACATGCGCAAGTATAGTCCGGATCGGGTGATGTGGCAACCTCAAATTTTTGGGACTCTCAGGCCGGCAAGTCAGATAGTCACCTCTATGCCAGATTCCGCTTCGAGATTCACCTCCAACGTGGTGATGCGCTTTCGCGCATCACCCGGGACATCGTTTTCGCAAACCGCGTGGTGCACCGTTTATGCAAACGGTCTGGTGCATCATTTATGCAGACGCCTTCATGCATCGTATATGAAAACTGACAAAATTCATTCACCGGGGGTCACGATCTCTTCGCACTGTGCTCAATTGGTGTCCGCACCCAGCCCCACGATGTGATAAGATCGACCCTGTATGCCATCGCATGAGACGTCTCCTTCTCAAGATCGAGATCCCGCCCTCCACAAGATCGACATCGATTTTGAACCCATCTACTCACTCGCTCCAGAGCAGTACAACCGTATCATCAACTCGCTATTCAACATGCTGGTCGGCCACATTTCCCAGCTGGAAGACATCTCAAATCCTGTCCGGCCTGGTCAGATCGCCGAACATGCACGCGAGATCTTCGCCGACTACGACGACGATCTCGCCGACATCCTGACGCAGTACCTCATCGCCTCCAGCCGAAACGACGATACCCCCTCCCCTATTCCATCAGGTGACGACACCTGCTTCGGCTAACACCACCCAAAACTCACACCAATTTACCCGTTGACAGCGCACCAGCCGCAGCTTTACGATGAAAAGTGACGCCACTTCGGCGCCCTCGCCGGTGATGTCAACCCGTAGTAGCTACGACCAATGCGCATGTCCAACGCCATCAACCCCTTCGAAACACCCAAGTATCTGGAGAAATTCGGTCTCAAAGAGCCGCCCTACACCACCAACCCCGACGAACGTTATCTCTTTCTCACCGATACCCACCAAAACGCCATCAGCATGTGCGGTCGCCTCATCCAGAATCGGGAGGGCGCCGGCCTCATCGTCGGCGACCACGGTACCGGCAAGACGACCATCATGCGCC
>CAYZLP010000393.1:0-5306 GCA_964478635.1 uncultured Caldilineaceae bacterium | reverse complement strand
TCATGCGCGAAATGTTGCTCACGGTGAAGCTGGACGATCTCGTCCGCTTCCGCCAGATCTTGCTGGAGAGCAAGGCTCGGCTGGAGTCGAGTCTGGTGCCTTCCGGCCACGGCTACGTGAATGCCCGGCTGCGGGCCCGCTTCAACAAAGCCGACTGGGCGGACGAGCAGATGAGCGGCATCGACTATCTCTTCTTCGTGCGCCGCCTGGCCGCAGAGATCGAGGAGGACTGGCCCGGCGTGGTGGCCAAGCTGCGAGAGGTGCAGCGCCTGCTGGTCAACCGGGAGGGCATGCTGGTCAACGTGACCCTGGATCAAGACAACTGGCGCGCGATCGAACCCCAGGTCGGCGCAATGCTGGCCGGGCTGCCCGCGTTCCCCAACCGAGAATCGGCCTGGGAGGAGCCCACCCTGCCCGCGCATGAGGGCCTGGCCATCCCGGCCCAGGTCAACTATGTGGGCAAGGGCGCGAATCTCTACGATCTCGGTTATCAATACCACGGCTCGATCAACGTCATCACCAACCTGGTCCGCACCGGTTGGTTATGGGACAAGATCCGGGCCCAGGGCGGCGCGTATGGCGCCTTCTGCCGCTTCGGCAAGCAGTCGGGCGTCTGGACCTACTTGTCCTATCGGGATCCGAATCTGCTCGGCACGCTAGACAATTACGACGCCACCGCCCGCTTCCTGCGCGAGCTCGACCTCTCTCAAGATGAGCTGACCAAGTCGATCATCGGCGCGATCGGCAGCATGGACGCCTACCAGCTGCCCGACGCCAAGGGACACACCGCCATGGTGCGCCACCTCATGGGCATCACCGACGCCGAGCGTCAACAGGTCCGGGATGAAGTGCTGGGCACGACCGTCGCCGACGTCAAGGGCTTCGCCGACGTCCTTCAGGCCGCGGCCGAAGCCGGCACCGTCGTCGTCATGGGCGCAGGCGATTCCCTTACCAAGGCGAATGACAAGTTGGGCGAGAAGCGGATGACGGTGGAGAAGGTTTTGTAGGAACGAAAGCGATTGGGAGCATAGAGATGGGCAGACCAGGCACGGTTCGAACACCCAATCCCTTATCTCCCAATCTCCTAATCTCCCAATCACCATGCCTACCATCCAACGTCTCTCCGGCCAGGCCATCACGCCCTATATCGACGATCTGGCCCGCCTGCGCATTGCGATTTTTCGGGATTTTCCGTATCTTTACGACGGATCGCTCGCGTATGAGGCGGACTATCTCCGCCACTATAGCGCAACACCGGAAAGCGTGGTCGTGCTGGTGCAGGATGAGGCGCGGATTGTGGGCGCGTCGACGGGCATGCCGTTGGTCGCCGCCGATCCGGCCTTTCAGGCTCCTTTTGCGGCAAACGGCTACGACATCGCCCGGATCTTCTACTTTGGCGAATCGGTGCTGGAAGCGGCCTATCGCGGGCAGGGACTGGGCGTCCGGTTCTTTGCCGAGCGGGAAACCCATGCCCGGCAATTGGGACACTTCGACCTTGCGGCCTTCTGCGCAGTCGAACGGCCCGTCGACCACCCGGCGCGACCGGTCGACTACGTGCCGTTGAACGGTTTCTGGCAGCGTCGCGGCTACGTCCGGCGTCCAGAGCTGGTGGCTTCCTTCGCCTGGTTAGATGTCGGCGAAGCGGAAGAGACGGCCAAGCCGTTGGTCTTTTGGCTGCGTCCCCTAAAGGGCTGATCCCGGCCCGGGGCCGGTTGTGATTTTTCGCTGTTGACCGTCGGTTTCTTAGCTTACTGGAGACTGCCATGCGCGACACCCGCACCATCACAATCGCCGCCGCACAGTACGGCGTTGAATTCATCGCCACCTGGGCCAACTACGCGGCCAAACTCGAATCCATGATCGGTGAAGCTGTTGCCGGCGGAGCGCAGCTGCTCGTCTTTCCAGAGTACGCCTGCATGGAATTGGCCTCGCTCTTTGCGCCGGATATCTATCAAGATACCAATCGGCAACTTGCCGCGCTGCAGACGCTCCATGATGACTTTCTCGAACTCCATTGCAGGCTGGCGGCCGACTATGGCTGCTATATCGTGGCAGCCAGCTTTCCCGTCCGCCTGACCGGCGGCAGCTACCGCAACCGGGCCTATTTCTGCCGGCCCGATGGCACGTGGGACTACCAGGACAAACTGATCATGACCCGCTTTGAGGCGGAGATCTGGTCCATCGAACCGGGCGACACGATCAAGGTCTTTTGGACACCCTTTGGTCGAGTTGGCATCAACATCTGCTACGACTCGGAGTTTCCCCACATCGCCCACAGCCAGGTAACCAGCGGGGCCGATCTGATTCTGGTTCCCTCCTGTACCGATACCATGGCCGGCTACCACAGGGTGCGGACCGGAAGCCGGGCCCGGGCGCTGGAGAACCAGTGCTATGTCGTGACCGCGCCCGTCGTCGGCACGGTCGACTGGTCCGACGCCATTGACGTGAACCTGGGCGCGGCCGGCGTCTTTACGCCGATCGACCGGGGCTTCCCCGAAGACGGTATTCTAACGGAAGGCGCGCTGCACACGCACCAGTGGGTCTTCGCCAGGTTGGATCTGGCCGAGCTGGAGCGGGTACGCCGGGAAGGTCAAGTGTATAATTTCCGGGATTGGGCTTATCAGTTCGGCCACGCGGTCGACGTCGAACCGGCGCCGAACTGGCTGATTCCGGCCCTGGTGACGGGCGTCATTCACACAGCGCGGCAGGAACGGGCAGCGCAGGCCAAGGCGCCGCGAGATCATTTGTTGGCCGGGAGGAAATGATGACCAAAATTCGCCATCTAAAGGTCCAGGGGACACCCTATGCCATGGGCTATGCCCACGGAGAGGCCTATGCAAACGAAATCGCCATCCTGACCGAGGAGCGCTTACAGCTAAGCAGCGATCCCTTCTGGACGGGCGGCCTGGCCGTCACCCATGCCGATGTGCTTGCCCTGGGCGCAGCCTGCCTGGCGGCTCACAAAGAATATGCGCCCGAGCTGGTGGAAGAAATTCGGGGCATGGCCGACGCTACGGGGCTTGGGGTCAACGAATTGGTCATCATGAACGGCTTCACCGATTTCGTGGACCTCATGGCGAATCCGGCCATGGTGAAGCAAGCAGGGCAGCTTTCCGGCCTCCTGGGCGACGGGGACGGCGGTGGCTGTACGACCTTCCTGATCGATCCCACCATCAGTGCCGACGGCCGCGGCTATATCGGCCAAACGTGGGACATGCACACGACGGCCACGCCCCATGTCCTCATGCTGGAGGTGCAGCCCGACCAGGGACCGGCCCTCATGTGCTTCACCTTGACCGGCTGCGTGGGCATGATCGGCATGAACGAGCACGGCGTGGCGGTGGGGATCAACAACCTGTTGGACAAACAGGGCCGGGTCGGCGTCCACTGGCCTTTCGTGGTGCGCAAGATGCTGGAGCAGCCGACCATCGACGCCGCGCTGGCCGTTCTGGCAGAGGCGCCGCTCTCGGGCGCACACAACTACGTCGTCATGGGACCCGACGAGGCCGGCCGGTTGCGCGGCGTCAATGTCGAGGCCATGGCCACGCGCCGGACGGCCACGCCGGTGACGGTGCACTATGCCCACACCAATCACTGCGTCTACGAAGAGAATTGCGCCATCGAACGGCCACGCAAGGCCTACTCGCTGGCCAGCACTCATGCACGTCTAGGCCAGGCCGAGCGCTTCCTGGCCGACCGTCACGGCGTCATTACGCCCGAGACGCTCATGGCGCTGACCCGCTTCCACGGGGAGGAGGGGCCGTCGGTCTGCGCCCACGCCGTCCCCGAATACGCCATTGAAAGCTCGGGCGCGTGCATCATGTCCCCTGCCACCCGCGAGCTGTGGGCCGTTTGGGGCGTGCCCTGCCAAAACGAATATGAGCGCTTCGTGGTTGAAAAGGTAAAGGCAATGGACCGCGGATAAGGCGGATGGGGCGGACGAAGACGGATTTTTCTTTGAAAGGAATCCGCAGAAATCCGCCCGATCCGCGTTATCCGCGGTCCTATAACCGGGTGGGAAAATGGATAAAGAAATTTATGTGCCGCCGGGCGGCCCGCCGCGGGTGGAGCGACCGGATCCGGCGATTTATGCGGCCATGGGCGAAGAGGGAATCTTCGCCATGCTGGAGGATTTCTACAAGGAGTTGGGGAAGTCGTCCATCGCCGCCATGTTTCCCAAGGGCGAGGAACAACTGCGGGCCGCATCTCAGAAATCGGGCGCCTTCTTTGTGGGCCTGCTGGGCGGGCCGCCCCTCTATCAGATGTACTTCGGCAACCCGGCCATGCGCGCCCGTCACATGCCCTTTCCCATCGATGAAAGCGCGCGCCGGGAATGGCTGGCCTGTTTCGACCGGGTGCTGACCCGCGCGCCGGAAGCGTACAACTTTCCCGCCGAGCATTTGCCGGGCTTTCGCGCGTTTTTGGATGGTTTTTCGGGGTGGATGGTTAATACTGCGCCGGCAGAGTAGGGGTTCCTACTCCGGCGTCACGTACGCCGCGGTAATCCCCCCGTCCACCACAAATTCGCTGCCCGTCACGTACGAAGACTCATCCGACGCCAGGTAGAGCGCGGCCTGGGCCATCTCTTTGGCCTCGCCGAAGCGGCCCATGGGAATGTGGACCAGCCGGCGCTGCTGCTTCTCTTCGGTGTCGAGGAACTTCATGAGCAGCTCCGTTCGCAGGGGGCCGGGACAGAGCGCGTTGACCCGAATATTCTCCCGGGCGTGAATCACGGCCAATTCCCGGGTCATGGCCAGGACGCCGCCTTTGCTGGCCGTGTAGGCGATCTGGGGCGTGGCCGCGCCGAGCAGCGCGACGAAAGACGCGGTATTGATGATGGAGCCGCCGCCCGCACGGCGTAGGGCCGGAACGCCGTACTTGCAGCCCAGCCAAACGCCCTTCAAGTTGACGGCCATGGTCAGATCCCAGACGTCCTCCTCCGTGCTGACCGCATCGCCATCGTTGCTGAGCATGATGCCCGCATTGTTAAAGAGCACATCCAGCTTGCCAAAGGTCTCCTCGGCATGACGCACCATGGCCGCGCAGGCGGCCGCCTGGGCCACGTCGGCGCCGAAAAACGTGGCCGCTCCGCCATCCCCCCTGCAGGCAGCCGCCGTTGCTTCGGCAGCTTCAACCTGGATATCCACCGCCACAATCTCCGCGCCCTCCCGGGCAAAGAGCAAACAGGTTTCCCGGCCAATGCCGCTGCCTGCGCCGGTGATGAGGGCCGTCTTGCCTGCTAATCGCATGATGATTTCTCCTGAGTAAGATGGATGGAACGCGGATTGGGCGGATTCACCGAATCT
>CAYZLP010000392.1:0-5335 GCA_964478635.1 uncultured Caldilineaceae bacterium | reverse complement strand
TGTGGTCTTCAAAAGAGACGACGTCGGAGAGCAGAAAACGACCATGCCCGGGCGCCATTACCCGGTGGATCTCGGCCAGAGCTCGTTCGGGCTGCGGCCAGTGGTGGGCGCTGTAGCGGGACGTGACCACGTCAAAGCTTTCGTCGGCAAAAGGCATCTCTTCCACGTCGCCTTGTTCGAACCGTACATTGGCCAACCCCCTTTCTGCAGCCAGCGCCTCAACCTGTGCCAGCATCTCTGCGCTCAGGTCGAATGCTACGACTTCCCGCACATAGGGGGCAAAGGTGAGTGCGGTATGGCCCGCGCCGCAGCCGGCATCGAGCACCCGCTCTTTGCCGGTGAGTCCGGCTGCTTCGACCATCTTGGCCAGGTCGACACCTGTTGCGTGGACAGGGCTGACCGCGTAATTGGCGGCTACGCGACTGAACTGGTGCGTGACGCTTTCTTTGATGTTTTTGTTTGACATAATATCTTGCTCTTGGTAAACTCGGTCGCCGTCGCTTCCTTTATGCGGTTCGGTCGTTCCGGCGGCCATTGCGGAGTTGAGCCCGGAGGGACAACGTCGGCAAGTACAACAGCCCGGCCATATCGCCGTCACAATTTCGGTTGAGCTTAGCTCGGTATCTCCATGGGCAATCCAACCGGTCTTAGCCAGTGGCGGTAGGCCGGCTCGTTGCCCCGGACAATCCGAAAGTAGAGCTCGGTGACCTGCCGGGTAATCGGTCCGATGCTGCCGTTGCCGATGGGGTGATGATCGATGGCCGTGACCGGCGCTATCTGGACGCCCGTGCCGCAGAAAAAAGCTTCGTCGGCCAGATAGAGCTCCGAGCGGTCGATCTCTCGTTCGAGCACCGGCAATCCGAGCGCCTCCGTCGCCACTGTCAATATCGTGCGCCTGGTGATGCCTTCCAGAATATTGCTCGATGTGGGCGGCGTGACCAGCACGCTGTCGCGCACAAGCATCAAATTCGCAGCACTGCCTTCGGAGACGTGTCCGTCCTGGTTGAGCACAATCGCTTCATCAAAACCATTAAGTACGGCATCGCTCTTGATCAGCGCGCTGTTGGCGTAGCTGCCGATGATTTTGCCCCGGGCGGGGATAGCGTTGTCGTCGACCCGCCGCCAACTGCTCACGCCGGCATGGATACCCCCTCGCGCCAGGTAGTCGCCCATGGGCACGGCAAAGATCGCAACCGCATCGGTCAAGTTGTGGGTCCGTACACCGATGATCTCGTCCGCTTTGTAGGCCAGCGGTCGCACATAGACATCTTGGCTCCACCCCTCGCGCGCCAACAGCTCCGCCGTGATTTCGCTCAATTCCCCTGCCGTGTAGGAGAGTTTGGCCCGCAGCAGGCCCGCGCTTTGGAGGAAGCGGCGGTAGTGATCCTCGACCCGGAAGAGATTCAGCACGCCCATCTCTTCATTCCAATAGGCGCGAATACCGCCGAAGCAGCCCGTGCCATAATTGAATGTGTGGGTCATGATGCTGATATGGGCCTGATCAATCGGGACAATCTCACCTTGAAAATAAGCAAAACGCGTCATAGAACCTCCAAGGGCATATGGAACAATGACTACGGAGTACAGAATATCAACCGCCCGACACCCAACAATCGACCATCGACCATTGACAATTGACCATCAACCATCTCATCCACTCTCGGCCGGTGCGAAAAACACCAATACTTCCAGCCGCTCTTCAATGGTGTGAAAACGGTGCTCCACTTCCGCTGCAACATAGACAATGGAACCCTTTTCTACCCGACGATTCTCTCCGGCAACGTGAATCATGCCCCGTCCGCTGACCACATAATAGACTTCGTCTTCCAGGTGCGGCCCTTGCGGATCAACTGCGCCGGCTTCCAGCACATACAATCCCATGCTGAGCATCGGCACGCGCAGAAACTCCAAATAGCTCTCCCCGGATCGAACCTGCTCCCGTAGTAGTTCTGCCACCTCAAACGCCTGCATCATCACCTCCGCATTCGATTGATGGTCCGTGAAGATCCTCCGATCTTCACTCTTTAATCTTCAGCCTTTCCCTACACCAACGGGGTCCAATCCTGCACCGCAGCCGGTCGGTCCAGGCGTTCTCGGACGAGTTCGGCCAGAACGCCGATTCCTTCGTGAATTTTGGCAGGCAGCAGGTGACCGAAACAGATGCGCAAGTGGTGCGCGCCGTCATCTTCGAGCATGAATGCGCTGCCCGGCGCAAATGCCCAGCCCCTGCGCAGGGCCGCCTGCTGAATGCCGCCGAAGTTGTGATGGGGGAGCGTGAGCCACACGCAGAAGCCCCCATCCGGTTCGGTCCAGCACGCTTCCTTGGGCATTTGGCGACGTAGCGCACCGCACACGGCATCCCGACGCTCCCGGTAGCGGGGCAGGACACGGGCCAGATGCCGTTGGAGGGTCTTGGCCATCAGCATGTCGGCCAGCGCATGCTGGAGAAGGGGCGGGCTGCAGAGGTCGGTTGCCCGCCGCAGTGAGATGAGCCGGGTCTGGAGTGCAGGCGGCGCCACCACATAACCCAGTCGCAGCCCGGGCATGAAAATCTTGGCGAAACTGCTTACGTGAATGACCAGATCGTCCCGATCCATGGCCATGAGCGTACCCGGTGGCGGGCCGCCATAGGCGATACGGGCGTAAATATCGTCTTCCACCACCACCAGCGAGTGGCGGCGGGCGACTGCCAGCAAAGCCTCTCGCCGTGCCGGCGCCATGCAGCGGCCCGTAGGATTCTGGAAATTAGGGATCGTATAGAGAAAGCGCGGCTGTTCGCGAATAACGGCGCGCTCCAGGGCCTCAATATCGATCCCTGCTTCGTCCATGGGAATGCCGACCATCCGCAGTCCTTGAGAGCGAAGGGTGTGCAGCAGCCCCACATACGTCGGCTGCTCGACCAGTACAACGTCGCCCGGCCGGGCCAGGGCCTGTCCCACAAGCGCTAGACCCTGGGTCACACCGGCTGTCACCAGGATATCGTCGGGCATGGCCTCCACGTCGCGCTCTGCCAGCCAATCGACCAAGGCCACGCGCAACCGGGCCTCTCCCTGGGAGGAGCCATAGTGGGTGAGCGTTCGGGTGCGACTCTCCTGATCTTTGAGTGCGGACCAGAATTCCTGTTCGGGAAAGAGCGCAGGATCGGGCGACGCATTAGCCAGCGACTTGACGCCGCCACCCTGATCCAGCTGTACGATCTCCTGGATGACCGCGTCGGGGGTCGTGTCCCGGCCGATGGTGGTCGCCACCAGGCGGGCGCGGGTAGCCGCGCTCACGAAGGTGCCCCGGCCTACGGTCGCCTCAATCCAGCCCTCGGTCTGGAGTTCCTGGTAGGCGTTCTGGACGGTGAGGCGGGTCACGCCTGCGTCTGCAGCGAGCTGGCGGACCGTGGGCAGGCGCGCCCCGGCCGGCATGGCCCCCTCCGCGATTCGGGCCCGGATTTGCCCCGCAATTTGCCTGTAGAGGGGGACGTTGCTCTCACGCTGTAGGTTCAAATGAAGGGCCATGACCTGTGCTGTTCCAGACAACCGTGACATTGAGATCGGAAGAATAGCGGTATTGTAGCGAGACAATCACCTTCTGTCTAGGGACAATATGCGGATTTTTGGTAGGACAATTCGCTCAATAGCGCCATCGTATCCCGATCTGACTATGTCAATGATCATGGGGAAGATTTGTCCCATGCGCAGCCCCCTTCAGGGGGCGTTGTTTGATAGCCTCGTCCGTTTACGGCGGGGCGGACCGCGCGACAAGACCGGCGGCAAAATATGGCGATGCGTAATTGCGATCTCGGACGACATAAAGCGCTCTGCCCTCTTCCGCCAAATGAAACGCCCCCGGCGTGATATGCGTCGCGGCCGCCGTTTCGAAATGCGAAGAAGCGCCGATCTGTGTCATAATGCAACACCGCAGATGCCATGTCAGACACGCGCCGTTTCGTAAATACTATTGCACGAAGGGAATCAGCCGTGAGCCTTTCTCAGACGCCTCCTATCCTGCCGGTTGGCTTCACCATGCGTGCCCCCGTGGAGCAAGACGTGGACGCATGCGTCACCCTCCTGGAGCGCTGCAGCGAGGCCAAGCAAGGTTCCGACCGCATCACGGCTGCTGAGTTGCGCGGTGAATGGAGCACGCCCGGCGCCACGCTGGATAGAAATTTCCGGGTTATCGTCGATCCGGCTGGGCGCATCGTCGCCTACGTGGAAGTCTGGGACGTGCAGAATCCACCGGTGAGCATCTGGACCTGGGGACGGGTGGATCCGGACTTTGAGGGGATGGGGTTGGGTACCGCGCTCATGACGTGGGCGGAGGAGGCAGCCCGGATCGCGGTGGAGCGCTGTCCCCCCCATGCGGAGGTGGTAATGCGCGCCGGCGCCGTCAATGGTTATGGACCCGCTCGCGCGCTCTTCGAAGACTTGGGCATGTCACAGGTGCGTCAGTTTCACCGCATGGTGATTCGCTTTGAAGGCTCGCCCCCGGCGCCGCCGGTCTGGCCGGAAGGCATTCAATTGCGGCCCTATCGCCACCCCGAAGATTTGGCGGCGGTCGTGCGGGCCGATCAGGAGGCCTTTCGCGATCACTGGGGCTTCATGGAGCGATCCCACGAGGAAGAAGTGGCCTACTGGCGCCATCTTACGGAAACGGATCCCCATTTTGATCCGGCCTACTGGTTTGTTGCTGTAGATGGGCATGAGATCGCAGGCATCTGTCTGTGCACTCCCAGCTCCACGGAGGCGCCCGATCTCGTTCATCTCCGTATGGTGGGCGTTCGTCGTCCCTGGCGCAGGCGTGGCCTGGCCAGCGCCTTGCTCCAGCACGTCTTCACGGTTGCCCATGACGCCGGGCAAGCGGGCGTCATGCTGGGCGTCGACAGCAACAATATCAGTGGCGCAACCCGGCTCTATGCCCGGGCTGGCATGAAGCCGACCCGGGTCGTACACGTGTACGAGAAAAAGATTCGCACCGGCATCTCCCTGCTCAATCCGGGATAGCTTGCCGCACCTATATTTTCGGTGCGATGAAACCAAGAGTTCGTCATCTTGGACCAACATAAACCGTGACCGTGAAGAGTCTTTGGTTCAGCGACGGGCTTCGATGTTGGCGCTGACGAAGCGGCCGACCAACTCCCGGGCAACGGTCGGCGAGAGCGTTGCCGCCACGCTCTCCATGTCCTGGCCCAGGTCCTCCAGGGAATAGCGGTGCTTGATCGTGATGTCAATGTCGTTGAAACCGGCATCTGTCAGGGCGCGTCTGAACTGATCGATGGTCAGCGCACCGGCGATGCAGCCGGCCCAGTGGAGCGCCGCCCGAACCTGGGCTTCGCTGACCGGCAGAT
>CAYZLP010000391.1:0-5349 GCA_964478635.1 uncultured Caldilineaceae bacterium | reverse complement strand
CGGCGCCGGGCCGCGCGAATGCCGTCGGGCGTCAGGCCTCCCGGGGTCACCGGGCGCATGGCGGCCAGGTCATCCGGGTAGTCTGCGGCGGCAGTCAAGAATTGGGCGATGCTCTCCGGCGTATGCGCCCCGGCCACGGCCCGGCTGCCAAAAAAATCGCCCAGGCGCCCCTCTTCATCGGTGAAAGCAATCGCTTCCAATTGCCAGGGCAAGGCGAGGGCCTGTTCCCGGGCCACCCGCACGACCTCCAGCGCGGCCATGACGCCCAATGCGCCGTCGTAGGGTCCGCCGTGGGGAACCGTATCCAGGTGAGAGCCCAGCAGCAAGGTCGGCGCGCCCGGATCGGCGCACCCATAGCAGGCCGACAGATTGGCCGCGCCGTCGGTGAACACCGTCAAGCCGGCCGCAGCGGCTTGCTCCGCAAAAAAGGTTCGGGCCTGACGTTCTGCAGGCGAAAAAGGCCGACGATCCAGCCCTCCTCCCGCGGCAGGCGCAACCCTACCGATTTCACCTAGAGCAGATAGATTGCCCAATAATCGTTCGCGATGAATGGTTAGGTCCATGGTTCATTTCTCGTTCGATTGACATTCAGACCGAGATCGCATAGATTGGCCCAAGGCCAATGCCGGAGATTCCGTACGCTCCGGTGACGGTCGCTGGCAGAACGAGTTTTGACTTACGACACCTCATTGTGCCAGCGACCGTTACCGGAACGGATGCTATACGCAAACGGATAGTAGAATATCTTGCGGACAGACGCAATTCGCGCGACGAATAAGGAGAGTCCCCCCATGAGTCACACCGGCAAACCGCCGATGGTCGAAACCCGCAACCTGACCAAGACCTTCCGCAGGAGCGACGGGACGAAAGTCGAAGCCGTCAAAGCCATCGAACTGACCATCGAGCGGGGCGAAATCTTCAGTCTGCTGGGTCCCAATGGGGCCGGCAAGACGACGACCATCTCCATGATCAGCGGCCTCCTCAAGCCGACTGCCGGCGACGCCTTCATCGGCGGCCACTCCATCATCAAAGAGCCCATGGCGGCCAAAAAACTGATGGGTTTCGTGCCCCAGGAGATTGCCCTCTACCCGGAGCTGAGCGCGCGCCGCAACCTGCTCTTCTTCGGCAAGCTCTACGGTCACTACGGCGCCGATCTCAACCGCCGGGTGGATGAAGTGCTCGAATTCATCGATCTGGCCGATCGGCAGAAGGACAAGATTGCCACCTTTTCCGGCGGCATGAAGCGGCGGGTCAACATCGGCGTGGGCCTCCTGCACAAGCCCGACCTGATCTACATGGATGAGCCCACCGTGGGCATCGATCCCCAGAACCGGCGGCGCATCCTCGACACGGTCAAGCAGCTGCGCGATGAGTACGGCATGACGGTCCTCTACACCACCCACATGATGGAAGAAGCCCAGGAACTGAGCGATCGGGTCGCCATCATCGATCACGGTGAGATCATTGCCCTGGGCACCCAGGGCGAACTCACCCAACAGGTCGGCGGCCAGGATCAGCTTGAATTCAGCGTTGACGGCGGCGCATGGCCCGATGATCTGACAGCGACCCTGGAAGCGCATGTCCCCGGCGTCACCCAAGCCCACTACGTACCGCCCGGTGAGGTCGACGAGGAGGGCAACCTGCAAACGCTGGGCCGATTGAGCGTTTTCGCCGCCCGGGGTCGCCAGGCACTGCCCGACGTCATCCAGCTGCTCAATCAGGCCGGGATGGAAGTGCATGCGGTCAAGGTCCAGGAGCCGGACCTGGAGGCGGTCTTCCTGGCCTTGACGGGCCGGGCCCTGCGGGATTGATGCCCTATGCGCAAAATCTGGACCATTGCCTGGAAAGACCTGGTTGCGACCTTCACCGACCGCAATCTCATTCTCATCATGATTCTGACGCCGCTGCTGCTGGCAACGATTATCGCGCTGGCCTTCGGCGGCGGCGGCGACCCGGATAGTCTGAGTCTCGGTGAAATCCCCATCGCCATCGTCAACCAGGACGAAGGCCTCGATCTAACCTCGGCCCTGGGGGCCGGCGCGCTGGACGGAATGGAACTGGAGGGCACGCTCTTCGATCTGGGTTTCGAGGCACCGGCCGGCGCAGGCGATGAGGGCCAGGCGGCCGCTGCCGGCAGCTTCAATGCAGGGGCGACCATCGTGTCCATCCTGGCGCCGGCGGCCGCGTCCGCAACGGAAGGTTTCGGCGGTGATCTGCCGGCCTGCACCATGGTTGCCGGTGAAGATACCAACGGCGGTTTCAATATCACGTTGGAGGAACTCTTCGCACCGACCGTGCTGGACGATCCGGCCGCGGCCCGGGCCGGTGTGGAAGGCGGCGAGTATGCAGCGGCCATTCTCATTCCCGCCGGCTTCACCCAGAGCGCCCTGCCTATCAGCCAGTTCGGGCCCGGTTTGGCGGATGAAGCGCCAAGCGACATTGCGGCAATCGAGGTTTACGCCAATGCCGGCAATCCCATCGAAGCCAACGTGGTGCGCAGCGTCGTCGAAGGCATCGTCGCCCAGCTCGGCCGCCTGAGCCTGGCCATGCAGGGCCTGAACGATGCGGTCGACCAGACCATCCGCACGGCGGAGATCGATCTGGGTGACATTGATTTGGACGCGGTTCCGGCGCTTGATGCACCGGTGAGCGAGTGGCAGCTTTTCCTCGATTCCGTCGCCGACCGTTCGCCCTGGTTTGGGGCATTGGGCGGCCTCGTTGACCGACTGGCCGGCGGTGAAGCGCTGGCGGCGGATACGGTGACCAGCGATGTCGTCGGCGGCGCACTGGCTTGTCTCTTCGACCCCGATGCCGGCGCGATCACTGTACAGCAGCAGCCGCTCAACAAGCTGCAGGAGCAGAGCTTCTTCGAACGCGTCATGGTCCAGGTGGGCTCGGCCCAAGCCGTCTTCTTTGCCCTGTTCACCGGCGCATTCGGCATTCTCAGCATCTATCAGGAGCGCAAGCAGTGGACGCTGCAGCGCATGCTCGCCTCGCCGACCTCGCGCGCCTCCGTGCTCACCGGCTTTTTGACCGGCAACGTCATTGTCGTTTGGGTGCAGCTCATTCTGCTCATGATTTTTTTGAGCGGTATTTCCAGCATCATCATTCGCCGGCCCACTTTTATCTGGGGCGACCAGTGGCTGCTCCTGCTCTTGCTCACCATCGTGATCAGTCTGTGCGTCTCCGGATTGGGCGTGCTGATCGTCGGCGTCGCCCGCACCCCCGAGCAGGTCCAGGTCTTTGCCCCGGTCATCAACATCTTTCTCGGTGCACTGGGCAGCGCGTTCGGCTTTTTCGTACCCGCAGCCCTGGCCAATCTTTCACTGATTACCTGGGCCACCGATGCCTATCGCCAGCTCGCGGCCGGCCAGACCGATATCTGGCTCAACCTGGGCGTTCTGGCCCTCCAGGGGGCCATCTTCTTTGGGCTGGGGCTGTGGTTCTTTAGAAAACGGGTGACGGTGTAACGGGCGGATTGACGATCGATCTTCGTTTCGCCAATTCTCATCTCTATCCTGGGAGAAGTGCTTTGCGCACAATTTTCGACATCATCGCCAACGATCTGCGTATCTTTTTTGGACAGCGGGGCAACTGGGTCTCCCTCTTCTTGCTGCCCATGGCCTTTACGGCGGTTCTGGGTTGGGCCCTGAGCCGGCCGGAGGAAGACGCGGTCGAGGCCATCGTGCCCGTGGACGTTGTCGATCTGGATGGGTCGGCGACCGCAGCGCGCTTTGTCGAGCGGCTCACGGCGACCAACGGCACGCTGCTGCTCTGCCCCATGGCCAACGATGGAGCCGATGGCTGTGACCTCGATGGCGAGTTCATGCCGCTCTCAGTCGACGAAAGCATTGCCCGGGTACAGGAAGGCAGCACCACAGCCCTGGTCGTGCTGCCGGCCGGCTTTGGCGCGGCGGCGACCGGCGACGGCACGGCCCGGATCGACTACTATTCGCTGGAAGATCCGACGGCGCCCAGCCCCATTCTGCAGTCGGTGCAGACGGTTGTGCAGGAGCTGAACAGCGCAGGTGTAGCCGAGTATGTGGGGTTGGCGCTGGTCGACAGCCTGGCCGAGATCGCCGGCGAGGAAGGCCGCATGCTCTTTGCCGAGTCGGGGACGCGCGAGGATTTCGCGGATCTCTACCGCCAGAGCCTCACCCAGGGCATGAACGAGCAGCCGGAGTTGGTCACCTTCGCCGCAACCGCGCCCCTGGCCGACGATGGCGGGCTTCAGGGCTTCGAGCAGGCAGTGCCGGGCATGGGTACGGTTTTCGTCATGCTAACCGTGCTGAGCGGCATGAGCATCCTGCTCAACGAACGCAGGCAGTGGACGCTGCAGCGCACGGCCGTTGCGCCCGTCTCCCGGGCCCAGATCCTGGCAGGGAAGGGCGGCGCCTACTTCATTCTGGGCATGGTGCAGTTTGTGGTCGTCTTTTCGGTCGGTGCAATCGTGGGCATCAACTTTGGCCGCGCGCCGCTGGCGCTGCTGGCGGTCATGGTGGCCTTCGTCCTCTGCATCACGGGTCTGACCTTCGCCCTCGCGCCCCGGATGAAGAGCGAGACCCAGGCGAGCGGCCTGGCCCGCCTCCTCTCTCTGACGCTGGCGCCCCTGGGCGGCGCCTGGTGGCCCCTGGCCATCGTTCCACCCTTCATGCAGACCCTCGGCCATCTATCGCCCGTGGCCTGGGCCATGGACGCGTTCCAGGAACTGATCTGGTACGGTGGCGGCTTGGGCGACATTCTAGTGGAGTTGGGCGTTCTCACGGTCGCCTCGCTGGCGCTCTTCGGGATCGGCGTAGCGTCGTTTCGCGTGGATGAGTAGGGCGCGTTGCTCGAACCGGCGATATTTTGACAATAAATTACGCAGCTGACGCAGACTGAGCCGTACGCAGACTTCGACAGGCTCAGTGCTTTGTTAGGTTGATTATTGTCATTCTGAACGGGTCCGCGGTGATACTTGAGATTCGGTGACTGTCCAGTGAAGAATCTCTACTCCGGTAACGTCGAGATTCTTCACTGGACAGTCGCCGAATCCGAAGGTTTCAGACCGACCCGTTCAGAATGACAAGTGCAAGGTTTAGGCTAACAGAGCGCTCAGTCTGCGTGAGTTTATCTTGACTCAAACGAGGCTTTCGCCGCAGTGGGTGCGGTAGCCACAGGCTGCGCAGCGGGCCGGCTCATTGTGGCTGCGGTGGACGTCGGGTGCGGAGCGGCCCCGGCGGAGGGCATCGGCGCTGTCCAATACTTCGTATCGCAACGCGTCGGTGAAGGGAATCGTGAAGGTTGCGTCGGCATAGCGCAGCAAGCCGTGACTCGGCCGCCGGCCATAGCGATCCTCTACCAGCAGGC
>CAYZLP010000390.1:0-5353 GCA_964478635.1 uncultured Caldilineaceae bacterium | reverse complement strand
GCGTTGAGCGCGATGTTGCGGATGTTGCCGCCGGCCACGTTCAGGCGGGCGAGCTTCTCCGGATCCAGCCCCGCCGTCGGCGTGGCGGTCGGGAAGATGCGCTGCCAGATCTCGGCCCGGGCGCCAACATCGGGAAAGGGGAACTGAACGGCAAAGCGGATGCGGCGCATGAAGGCCCCATCCAGGGCCTTCTTCATGTTGGTCGTGAGGATGGCCAACCCCCGGTACGCCTCCATGCGCTGCAGCAGGTAACTCACTTCGATGTTGGCGTAGCGATCGTGGCTGTCCCGCACCTCGCTGCGCTTGCCGAAGAGGGCGTCGGCCTCGTCGAAGAAGAGAATCGCGCCGCCCTCCTCGGCCGCGTCGAAGACCCGGCGCAAATTCTTCTCGGTCTCGCCGATATACTTGCTCACCACCTGGCTCAGATCGATGTGATAGAGATCCAGGGCGAGTTCAGTGGCCAGCACCTCCGCGGCCATGGTCTTGCCCGTGCCGCTGGGTCCGGCGAAGAGCGCGCTGATGCCCAAGCCCCGGGCCGATTTGGCGGCAAAGCCCCATTCGTCATAGACCCTGGCCCGTTGACGCACGTGGGCCGCGATCTCCTGCAACGTCCGCAACTGAGCGACCGGCAGCACCAGATCGTCCCAGCTTGCCACCGGCTCGATCCGCTGGGCCAGATCCGCCAACCGGGGTCGGGACTGAAGGCGACAGGCGTCCCACAGGCGGACGCTCACGCTGCGCGCGTCCGCCCCGTTCAGCGCCTGCGTAGCCGCAGCGCGGATTGCCGGCGCGGCGAGATCGAACTGGGCAACCATGCGCTCCACGGTGCCATTGAGGCGCCCCGCCTCGCCACCCAGCGCTTCATGCCACAGGACGCGCTGCTCGGCGGGTTGCGGCTTGGGCAAATCGAAGGCCGCAACGGGCCGCTCCACCACAACGCGCGCTTCCTCGCCGACGATGAAGAGCGCCCCGCCGACGCCTTCAAGAAAATGGGCCAGCGCTTGTGCCCGGACCGGGTCGCTGCTCTCGATGGCCGAACAGTCGAGCAGGAGCGCGCTGCCGCTCAGCGCGGCCTCCCGTTCCCAAAGGCGCGTCAGCGCCTCCAGTTCGTGGGGCGTTGTGGGCAGCGCGTGAACGGCCATGACGTAGAGCCGCAGGCCCAGCAATTCTGCGGCTGTTGCGGCCACTAGAACCGCACCGGTGCGGCGCGTCCCGCGCAGGTGAATGATCGGCAGTAAGCCGGTGCTATCGGCACGGCGCCACGTCCGGGCGATGGTTTCGGCCAGCGCCTGATGGGACGGGACCATGCCAGCCCCCGGATCCTCGGCCCGGACGAAGCCGGCCAGATGCTCGTCAAGATGGGGCGCGCCGGCCAGATAGTGGAGCACGCGCTCGTCGATGCCCAACGGGCCGGCCATAAGCGACGGCCCGGGACCCAGTTCGATGAGGCGCCAGCGGCGCAGGGGACCGTCGGGCGTTACGGCGCTCCAGTGTGCGTCCGGCAGGGCGGCCAGGGCCAGGCCGAAGGTGGGGCGAGCAATGTTGTCCTGAACCGTGGCGCAGAGGGCGGCAAAGCTTCCGTCCAGTTCGGGGCCGGCGCTCAGCAGGAGCAGGTCGCGCTCAAATGGCGAGAGTTCGAAGGTCGCGCACAGCACGTCCAGCGCCGGCGGGGAAGCCATCTGGTCGCGCAGGGCCGCCAGCTGCACGTCAATGGCAGTCTCATCCTCAAATTCGTCCTCCCAATTGGCGTAGCGGGCCAGGGCAGCGCGCACCCGAGCCAGCGCGGCGAGCAGGTATTGCTGATTCTGTTGATGCCAGTCCGTGGCGGCAGGCGCGGTCGCAATGGTTGTCATGGTGATGGTGAGTTGTATTTCTCGATCAGATAACGCTCGATCTGCCGGCGCTCCAGGTCGGACAGGGCTCGGCCGAAGAGGATGACCTCGGCCAGGTCGCCGGTCAGGAATTGGTTCGGCCCCAGATTGCCGTTGACGACTCCGGCCTCGGAACCGACCCCGATGTAGCCGAAGCGGACCGCGCCGGAGCCCAAACCGGCGCCGCCATGGGCCGTTGTGGCTGCGACCTCATCGCCGTCGACGTGGATCTGCTTATCGGGCGCTTCTCCGGCCGCGAAGCGGCAGCTGATGACGTGCCAGCGGGCATCGGTCACGGGCGTAGCCGTCGTCAGGTCGTCCACGCCGCCGCCTGCGCCCCGGGTGTGCCAGCCCACGCCGCCTGCGCCGCTGCGTAATGAAAAACGCCAGTACTCGTTCCGGTCGAAACTGAGCAGGATCTGGTCGCTGGTCGCTGCCGACTTGACCAGAACGAAGAGCGTCAGGCCCTCGATCTCACCGGGCGTATCGTAGTGGAGCGCGTCAATGGCCAGGCAGTCATCCGCGCCGTCAAAGCGCAGGATGGGCTTGCGATTCAGACCATCCCGCACGAATTGAGGCTTGCGGGCGTTATCGTTTTGGAACGCATCGTTCTCGCGGTCACTCTGATCGGCCCAGCGCGTGACCCGCCCCTGTCCGTCATGACTGATGCCGGCGTCAGCTCTCAGCCAGAGCGTGAGTCCCTCCAGCGACGCAGGCTCGGCGGCCTGAACACCGCCCAGATCCAGCGTTGGCAGAGACCGGACGACTCGCTCCGCCACGGGCTGGGCCAGGAGGGGCTGCGCTTCGGCCGTAAGCAGGACGACCGACGCCCGGTAGGCAACCGAGAGCACATAGGTCGTCTGAAAGAAGACTGACCAGAGCTTGGATAGCTCCTCAAGATTCAGGGACATGGGCGTGAAGCGCACGCTTTCGACAGCATCGGCCAAGTCCGAGCCGGTGAGGAACGCATTGGCGGCCACCGCATTCAGCACAGCGACCCGGTCGAGCAATGGTCGGGCATGGAGCGTGCGCAGCGCGCTGCCCAGCAAACGCTGGGGCTCCAGTTCAGCCTCGCTTCCGTAGAAGCTGAGCAAGTAGTGAAGATCGAGGGCAGCCTGGGGCCGCTGCGCAACTGTGCCGTCCGCGCGCCGGGTCGGCAGGTCTTGATTGCGCCACTGAGCATTGGGCGTCACCTGGTAGAGAAACAGATTCACGCCCGTATCCGGCACGCCGCTGTTGGGGCCGTCGGGCCGAACGGTGGTGACGAGTGCACCAGGCACGTCCGCGCCCACGGCGGCCTGCAGCATACGGCCTAGGGTCGCGGTGACGGTGGCAATGGCCAGAAAGTTGCTCATCGCCCGCCCCTGTTGCGCCGCTGGAGATACTGGTCCAGGCTGAGGGCCGGCTGACGCCTGGGCGGCGCCGGCCGCGGGGCAGGCGCAGCCGGCGCGCCCCGAATCTCGATGCGGCCAATATGGACCCGAATCGTCGGTTGCGCGCTCACCTCTGCCCTGGCCCTGGGTCCCGGCTGATTGTCGTCGGCCGGAAGGAGATACTGTGCAGCTCCGGCGACCGTGAGCAAGGGTTCACCGAAAACTGGCTCCATGGCCGGCATGGCCGGCTCAATATCTGGCTGTGCCACGGTCGGAGCCTTGGCCGGCGCTGCGTCAAGCAACGGCAAACTTGTGCGGCGCTGGTCGGCCAACAGCGGTTGTTGCCAGTCCGGTTGGCCAAAGGGATGCGCTTCCGGCCGCACACTTTGCGAGTTGTAAATCGGTTGCGGTGCGTCACTAAGGAGGGGCGCCGCGCGCCTGACTTCGTTTTGTCCCGCGCTACCGGAGGCAGCGGATGACGGGCCAAGCGCGAATTGGCGGGCGGGCGATTCGTCTACATCGAGTTGCGGTTGAACGTCGGGCCGGGATACTGATGCGTGCGTCGTCGTTGAGACGCGCGGCGAATGAAGCGCAGGGGCCGCATGACTCGTCGGGGCCGGCCTAGAAAAAGTCCCCTGCGTTTCTCCCTGTGCCGGGTCGGGAAGCGACGCAGCCGCCGTTTGGGGCGCAGGCCGCTCCGGAACCCCCTCTTGCCCCGGCATGAGCCCCCTGCCTGACGTTAACGTTTCGACCGGTTCTAGGAGAGCGCGCACGGTCGGCTCGAAGCGGCCGGGCAGGCGCGGCTGCACGCCGTCGCCCGGTTGGGTCACCGTTTTGGCCAGGTTGCTGAGATACGCGCTCATCGTCCGATCAACTCCAGATATCGCTGTCGCCGTCCGGGCCCCATGGCCAGAATCGCTGCCTCACTCCAGCCGTAGGCGGAGGCCAGTACGTGAACCTCACGCAGGGTACGTCGGGCCCAGGCGTCCAGCTCACGCCATAGATAGGCGCCCAGATCCAGCAGGGCCGCCCAGCCGTGGCCGCAAGCCGGACAGGTCAGGGTCAACTGTACGGTCGCCAGTGGGTCTCGGGCCTCCATCTCTCGGGTGATTGCCGTCACGAGCGGCGGCGGTAATTCGGGGGCGGACACGGGGCGGCCCTCACGCTCGGCGCTAATGATGCAGCGGGCCAGCAGATGCTGCTGAGCAATAACCAGATCAGACTCATCCGTCAGGGCAAGCAGATCGCGGCTGTTGGGTAAGCGGAAGGTCGCGCTGTAACCGGCGGCCGATACGGTCGCCGACTCCGGTTCCGGGTCCAGTGCGTCGATTGCGGGCGATGCGCCGAGGTCGTCGGTCAGGAAGGCCAATTCGACGCGTTCACCACAGGCCGGACAGATGGCTGTGCTCACAAAGCGCTCGCCGAAAAGCCGGCGGCGCAGGGCCAGCAACAGGGCATTGCGCCGGCCGATGGGCCGGGTCGCCAGCGCGTCCGGATTCTCTTCGGGCAGCATTGCGCCAAGCAGCAGCAGGGCCTGCCGGGCCGGCGCCTGATCGATTCCCCGCTCCCATACGGTGAGCAGCAACGACGGCGACAAGGGTTCCATGCGGATCCGCGCGCGTTAAGCGGCCGGCTCGGTGAAGGAAGGCTCGGTGGGCTCGCTCACGTCATAGTCCCGCTCCCAGCCCTCGTTCTTGAGCGTCAACGACTGGATGGCCACAGCATTGGCGCTGGCGTCCAGTTCGGGCAGCGCGGTGTATTCCGACGGCCAGCAGCGGAAGACCTTGTAGGCCAGGGCCAGCTGCCCGGCTTCGTTGTAGACTTCGATGATGAGATCCTTACGAAAATCGGCCAACGAAACCTCCGCGCCTAGGCCGGAGCCGAAATTCCAGACCTTGTTGGCCCATTTCTCGAATTCCGTATCGTGGGTGACACCTCGCTCCAGGGTGATATCGTTGTACTTGGTCTGGCCGGGCGAAACGCGCACCGTGCTGGGGTCGCCGCCCTCCCGGTGTTCGACGGCCTCGGTCGTGCGCGTGAGGGCGCCCACCTTGCTCACGCCGGCCACGTAGCGCCCATCCCACTTGACGCGGAATTTGAAATTCTTAT
>CAYZLP010000389.1:0-5357 GCA_964478635.1 uncultured Caldilineaceae bacterium | reverse complement strand
GCTCCTCGACGAAGGCATAGAGGCTGGTCGCCGCGCCGAGTGAATTGGCTGCGATGCCTACTTCGGTCGGATCGAACCCCTTCTCAGCCACGAGCCAGTCCCATGCGCCCAGGACATCCAGATATTCGTCGGCGCCCATGGACGAGTGACCGTCGACGATCTCCGAGTCGCCCGTTTCGTGTAGATCGATGATGAGGACGTTGAAGCCGTTGCGCCAGAGCATGCCCGCCGGCACAAGTGCGGCCTGCGCGCGTCGGCAGCCGCCGATGCCGTCGAGCAAGACAACGGCCGGCATTTCCGGATCCCCCGCTACATACCAGCCCGCGATTTCGTAGCCGGTCTCCCGGGCCGGGAAGCGCACGTCTTCGTATTCCGGCATGAAATAGGGCGACATATCAAACTCGGGCCAGTCGCTCAAATTGGTATAGGCGTTGGGTAGGTTTGCCCAGTGGCGATCGCAGCTCGTCTCCACATCGGTCATCTGGTTGTAGACCAGAAAGCCGCCCGCGAAGTAGGCCCCGACCAGCAAGAGTGCAAGGACGATTAGACCAGCCACCAACCATTTCTTCATGGCCAGCCTCCAAAAGTTGAAATGCGCGCAGGGTGGGGAAGCATCTGCTATTTTGACACAATCGAAGAAGAAGATCAATAGAACGCAGATGCAGCAGATGTAGCGGATATTCACGGATTCTTCAATAATCCGCAACCATCCGCCCAATCCGTTTCATCCGCGGTCTATGCAGTTTGAACGGCTACCCCAGCGCCATGATCTCCAACGTCCGCTGGAGGGCCGTGCGCCAGCGCCCTTCTTCGTCTACGGGCAGATAAATGGCCCGCCGCCCCACCCGCGCGGCCTCTTCCGGCACGAAGGTTTCGTCTTCCAGGTGGCCGAGCCCCAAACGCAGACGGCGCTGCATAGCCGGACGGTTCATGTTCTCCAGGGCCTCTGAGCGGAGGACGAGCTGGTCCAGTTCCCGCCCGATTTTCTCAACGCCGGCCTGTTGGGCCAGCATCTTGATGCGGATCTGGAAGAGCAGGTTCTCCACTTCTTCGGGCACAGAATCGGTGTCTGGGGCCGGGCCGAAGCGGTCGATCAGTTCGCGCCGCATCTCGTCGATGGCCTCAACGGAGGTCAGGCCCGCAATCCGCCGGTAGAGCTGGAGCCGCAGGTCTTCTTCCTCGATGTACGACGCAGGAATCTTGGCATCCACGGGCAGCTGGAGCGTCACCGGCGGTGCGAGGGGATCGTTGAGATCGAAGGGCGCATCGGCGGTGTAGGGTTGTAGGGTTGTGGGGGGATGGGGCTGCGGGGTTGTCGCTTCCTCACGCTTACCCTCATCCTCGTCCTTCACCTTACCCTTGGCCTCTTCTTTCAACGCGGCCTCAAAAATTTCCTTTTTGCGCCGGGCTTCGTTGATGGCCTGGGCCAGGAGGCGGGTATAGAGATCGAAGCCGACGCTGTCGATCTGGCCGTGCTGGCGCGCGCCGAGGATGTCGCCCGCGCCGCGAATTTCCAGGTCGCGCATGGCGATGCGGAAGCCGGCGCCCAGCTCCTCGCTGCTCTCCATGATGGCATGGAGGCGGCGGCGCGCGTCGAAGCTGAGGCTCTGGTTCTTGTCGTAGAGCAGGTAGCAGTGGCCCCGGCGCGCGCTGCGCCCCACTCGGCCGCGCAGCTGGTAGAGCTGGGCCAAGCCGAACTTGTCGGCCCGGTTGATGATGATGGTGTTGGCGTTGGGAATGTCGAGCCCGTTTTCGACGATGGTCGTGCAGACCAGGACGTCGATCTCACCGTCGGCAAAGCGCATCATCGTGTCTTCCAACTCCCGCTCGTGCATCTGGCCGTGACCGACCGCAACGATGGCTTCGGGATTGAGGCGCTGGATGCGGTCCGCCAGCATCTGCAGACCCCGGATGCGGTTGTGGACGAAGAAGACTTGCCCGTTGTGGCTCAACTCTCGCTGGATGGCCTGGCGGATGAGCACGTCATCATATTCGGCCAGCACGGTGTGGACCGGCTGGCGCTCCTTGGGCGGCGTGTTGATGGTGCTCATGTCGCGCACGCCGCTCAGGCTCATGTGGAGCGTGCGCGGAATGGGCGTGGCGCTCAGGGTGAGGACGTCGACGTTCGTACGGAGTTGCTTCAGCTTCTCCTTCTGGGCTACGCCGAAGCGCTGTTCCTCATCGACGACCAGCATGCTCAGATTCTTGAACTCGACGCTCTCGGCCAGCAGGCTGTGGGTACCGACTACCAAATCGATGGTGCCGTCCAGAAGGCCCTGCTTGATGCGCGCCTGTTGGGCCGGCGTGCGGAAGCGGCTGAGCATCTCGACCTTGACCGGGAAGTTGGCCAATCGCTGGCTGAAGGTGCGGTAGTGCTGCTGGGCCAGGACCGTGGTCGGCACCAGGATCGCGACCTGCTTGCCGTCCAGGATCGCCTTGAACGCCGCGCGCACCGCGACTTCGGTTTTGCCGTAGCCCACATCGCCGCAGATGAGGCGATCCATAGGGCGTTCGGACTCCATGTCCCGCTTCACATCGGCTACGGCCTGGAGCTGATCGTCGGTCTCTTGATAGGGGAAGCTGGCCTCCAACTCCACCTGCCAGGGGCCGTCGGGGCTGTAGGCGTGGCCGGTAATCAGCTCCCGTTCGGCATAGAGCTTGAGCAGATCGTCGGCGATGTCGGCCACGGCCCGCTTGGCCCGTTCTTTGACCGTGGCCCAGTCGGCCGTGCCCAGGCGGGTGATGGGTGGTGATGTTTGCCCGGCGCCCACGTAGCGGCTCAAGCGGTCGGCCTGGTGCACCGGAACGTACAATTTGTCACTTTGCGCGTAGTCAACCTGCAAATACTCGAGTTCGATGCCGCCGATCGCCATCTTTACCAGGCCGGAAAACTGACCGATGCCGTGTTCCAGGTGAACCACGAAATCGCCAGGCTTCACGTCGGCGAAGAAGAGTTCCGGCGCGACGCTGCTCTTTTTGTGAGTCCGCCGGCGAGCCTGCGGTTTGCTCCAGCCGAAAAGCTCGGTGTCGGTGTAGAAATGAAGGTTGAAGAGTGAAGAGTGAAGATTGGATGCTTGAATATCCGGGGCTTCGGCGCGCCCATCATCAGTCTTTAATCTTGCATCTTTGCTCTTCACGCCGCGCAGGATGAAGCCTTCTCCATAGACGCCCTGGACGAGGCTGATGCTGCGGGGCGGAGGAGGGAGCGGGAGTTCGTGCTGGACGGGCAGGTCCAGGCCTTTGTCTTCCAGGAGGCTCTGGACCCGGGCGGCCTGGCGGGTGACCAGCACCGTGCGCTGGCCTTCCTCGCGCAGCTTGTCAATGTCGCGTACGAATTCCTTGGTCTTGCCGCCGTAGCGAGGACCGGGTGCAAAGGCCCGGGCCAGGGGCGTGTTGGCGCTGCGGGTCTTGCCGTCGATGTCGCCCATGCCCAGGATGATGGGCTGCAACTCTTCCAGCCGCTTGCGCAGTGAGTCCGGCGCAAAGCTGCCCGACGCAAAGCGGCGCGGCAGCTCCCCGGTGCGCTGCAGTTCGGCACGGAGGCCCTCAGCCTGGATTTCCAGATCGCGCAGGGTGGCCAACAGTTCGGCGGCATCGTCGACGATGAGCAGCCCGTCTTTGGGCACATAGTCGAGGAGGCTCGAAGGCTGGTCGTAGAAGTAGGGCAGGTACCACTCGATACCGTGGAAGCTCTCGGCTGCGGCCAGGTGCTCCACCTCCCGCCGCAGCTCTTCGCGGATGGCCAGGAGCAGCTGCGGGTCGAGCAGGGGCGAGGCGTCTTCGCCGCCGTCGAGGTTTTCCGGCGCCGTGAGCCGGTCGCCCTGCAGGCCGAGACGGGCCAGGGCTGTGGGGCCATACTTGCTCAACGCCTCGCCGCCCGGACCGATCTCGACCTGATTGACCTGGCGGATCGTGCGCTGGGTGGCCGGGTCGAAGATGCGCAGACTGTCCACCTCATCGCCGAAGAGATCGATGCGCACCGGTTCGGGCAGATTGGGCGGCCAGATGTCGACGATGCCGCCGCGGCGGGCAAACGTTCCCGGCTCTTCCACCACCTCGACGGGCAGATAGCCGGTCTGGGCCCAGTTGACCGTCATTTGCTCCAGGCGTACGATCCCGCCCACTTTGATTGGCCGCAAGGCCAGACGCAATTCCCGAGCCGGCAGGGTCATCTGGGCCAGGGCCCGGGCGCCGGCAATCACGACGGGCGGCGTGCCCGTGCGCGACTGGAGCGCAGCCAGCGCGGTGAGGCGACGCTGGCGCGTTGCGCCGCTCCAGGCAATGCGCTCGTAGGGCAGGGCCTCGGGCTCGGCAAAGAGATAGACCGGCGGCCCGCCGTCTTCCACCGGCGGCAGCCAGCTCTCCAACTCCAGCGCCAGTTGATTCGCCACCTCACTGCGGGCCGTCAGGAAGACCAGGGCCTGCTCCGCATGGTGTCGCATGCCCGCAGCCACGTAAGGCCGGGCCGAAGTCAGCAACGCCTGGGGCTCGGACGGTCGGCGTTCGAGCACTTCCATGAAGGCCGGAAGGCCGGTTAGGTAGGTGAGTAGTCCGGAAAACACGAGAAATTAATAATTAATTGAAAATGGAAAATAGATAATGGTTAATGACCGACTTTCATGTTGTAAAAAAATCAACAATTGAGAATTATCTATTTTCCATTAATTATTAAACCGATTCATCGCCTTCTCAATCCCCTCAAACAGCCAGCATTCCAGTGCATCGGCGATCCGTCCACGCAGAGGGGCGAAGATCTCCGCTTCTTCGTCCGGGCTGAAGTCTTGGAGCACATAGGCCGCGGCGTCCATGCGGCCGGGCGGCCGGCCGATGCCGACGCGCACCCGGTGAAAGTCTTGGCCAAGGTGGCGGATGATCGATTTGACGCCATTCTGGCCGCCGGAGCCGCCGTTGCGGCGCAGGCGGAGTTGACCCGGTTCCAGATCCAAATCGTCATGGACGACGATCACGTCTTCAGGTGGAATGTCGTAGTAGCGGGCCAAGGGACCGACGGCCTCACCGCTCAGGTTCATGTAGGTGAGGGGCTTGACCAGCAGCACTTTCTGCCGGTTGATCTGGGGCAGGCCGCCCTGGAGCACGCTGAGCACGTCGGCCCGTTGCTCGACCCAGCCGTCGCCCACCCGGGCCTTGAGCTGCATGCGGGGCAGGTCGATTTTGTGGCGCGCCCCAAAGACGTCGACTGCTTGGAAGCCGATGTTGTGGCGGTTGTGGATATATTTCGGGCCGGGGTTGCCCAGACCGACGATCATTTTTGTTGACATAATCGTTGCGCGCAGGACATAACAGAATCGATCCGGGCGCGAACAGGCCGGCGTCCGGTCAGAACAGCAAGACGCGCG
>CAYZLP010000388.1:0-5357 GCA_964478635.1 uncultured Caldilineaceae bacterium | reverse complement strand
GCCGGTGAATGCGCCGGAGGCGCGAGCAAACATGCAGCCGGTGCGCCCACTATGCTATAATCCTGACCGATCATCGTGTTAACGATTGGTTAATTGTCTTCTTTTTCAGCTCAGCAGAGAGTTCGGTTGAATGACAGCGACTTCGGAACAGGGCGAGTACGAACGTCTGCCGCGCAGCAACTTTACCCGCCTCCTCCCGCTTCGCAAAGACCGTGCCGCCGCCAGCGCTTCCCCGGCAGAAGCGCGCCTTGCCCGGCAACGGCTTCGATCCTGGGGCAAGCGGGTGATGCTTCTCCTGGGGCTGAGCGCGCTGCTGCTCTTTGCGGCCCGCTACTATCCGAGCCTGCCCGGACCCGAATGCGCCCCCAATTGCGCATATGTCGACTTGTCGGGTCATCGCTATCCGGGCGCCAGCCTGCGCAGTGCAGTCTTCTTCGGCGCCAATCTCCACACCATTGATTTCACGGGCGCCGACCTCTATTTGACAAATTTCGGCGAGGCCAACCTGCGTGAAGCGGATTTACGCAATGTAGACATGGCCCATGCAACGCTCGGCCTGGCCGACTTGCGGAGCGCCAACCTACGGGGCGCCAACTTGCGGGGCGCCGATCTGCGAGGCGCCGATCTGCGAGGCGCCGATCTGAGCGGGGCAGACTTGCGCGGCGCCACGCTCGTGGACGCCAACCTGGAACGAGCCGTCCTCCACGCCACGACCCTGACCGAGACCAATCTTCAGCGCGCCAGTCTGCGCCGGACCGATCTCAAGGGAGCAGTGTTGCGTCGGGCCGACTTGAGCGACGCCGACCTGCGTCTTTCCAACGTGCAGGAGGCAGACCTGACCGGCGCCGATCTCCACGGTGCCATCCTGCCATGATGCCAGCGTCCGTAACCAATGGATTGGCGATCCTTCCACCGCTTGCTTCTGCCGAAGCGCGCGTTGTCCATGCGTTGAATGCGTTTGCACCCATCACGCTTCCGGAGATGGAGGAAGTCAAGCTTCTGGATCGGGTCGATACGAAGTACTTGATGACCGTCGAACAGCTTCTGGACATCCTGACGGCCGTCAGTTCCACTTATCGGGTGCTCACCAATTTTGACGTGCAGGCAAGCCTCTACCGGACGGTCTATTTCGAAACGGCGGCCTTCAATCTCTATTTGGATCATCACAATGATCGCCGTGAGCGCTACAAAGTGCGGGCCCGCACCTACATCGATTCGGCGATTACATTCCTGGAAGTGAAACGCAAGACGAAACGCAGTCGGACCCTCAAGGTGCGCCGTCAAATTGCTTCCATGCCGAGTGAGTTGGAGGGTGAAAATCTGGCCTTTGTACGCGAACACTATCCCGGCAACCCATGGCTGCTGAACCCCGTGATCTGGAATACCTTTCGCCGGATTACGCTGGTCAACAAGCTGCAGCAAGAACGCTTGACCATCGACATCGGCCTGCAGTTTGGCTGGGGTGAGACTGTCGGCGGACTTGACGACATCGCCATCATCGAAGTCAAGCAGCCGAAATTCTCATTCGATTCCCCCTTTATGCAGCAGATGCGTCGACGGGGCATCTTCCGCACGGGCTTCAGCAAGTACTGCGCCGGGATGGCCTACGTCTATCCCCATTTGAAGACCAACCGTTTCAAGCGTCGCCAGCTTCTCATCGCTCGGCTCCAGCGCGTGCGAGGTATGTCGTGAGTGCCCTGAACGAAATTCTGCCTGGCTTTATCGTCAACCTGGTCGTCATCACGATCATCATTGGCTTTATCTACTACCCGGCCAATCGGAGCAAGAAGGATTACGTCTTCACCTTCTACGCCTTCAATGTCCTCATCTATTTCGTTTCGGGCCTCTTGCGCGATGTGCAGCTGACCATCGGCTTCGGCTTTGGCCTGTTGGCCGTCTTCTCCACCCTGCGCTATCGCACCGAGCCGATCCGGGTCAAAGACATGACCTATCTCTTCATTGCCATCACCATTCCGTTCATGAATACCCTCTTCATGGCCACCCGGATCACCTTTTCGGAGCTGATTCTGATCAACGTAATCGTGGTCGTGGTGGTGCTGGTGCTGGAAAAGGGCTGGGGCATTAATTACGAAGGCGAGCGGCGGATCGTCTACGAGCGCATTGAGCTGATCAAACCGGAGAACGATGCGCTGCTCCTGGAGGATCTGCGGGCGCGGACCGGTCTCAACGTGAAGCGCTTTGAAATCGACCAGATCGACTTCCTTCGGGATACCGCACAGCTCACCATCTACTTTGATAATGGCTCCCGCGAGCCGGAGTCGTGACCATGTCTCTCATCTGGGTCGTTTGGTTGATACTCGTTGCGCCATGGATGCAGGCCGGAGCGCTTTCGCGTACGGCAATGCAAACGCTCTCGGAACTGCGCATCAGCGAAATCATGTATAACCCGCCTCCCTTCAATGGCTGGGAAGGCCGGGATCTGGAGTATGTAGAACTCCACAATCCGGGGGACGCTCCGCTCACCCTGGACGGTCTCCGGCTATCCGAAGCAATTGACTACACCTTTCCCGCCGGGACCGTCTTGGCCCAGGGCGATTACCTGGTCCTTGCAGCCTCATCCGACGCCTTCTTTGCCAAGTACGGATTCCGGCCCGACGGCGTCTTTGCGGGACAGCTGAACAACGGCGGCGAGGTGCTGCAGGTGGAAGATGCTGCGGGCGTGCCGATCCTGGTCCAGCCCTATGGCGACGACAGCGGCTGGCCGTGCGGTCCCGACGGCGGCGATTTCTCGCTGGTCCTGGCCGATCCGGCCGTACCGGCCTTGGCCGCAAGCTGGCGCATCAGCACGGCCGCGGGCGGCTCGCCGGGGAGGGCCGACCCAACGCCCCCAACGGATCCGCCCTCCATTGTCGTCAATGAAGTCCTCGCCCACACCGATGAACCGGCGGAGGACGCGGTCGAGTTCTACAACGCCTCGGCCTATGACGCCCACGTGGGCGGATGGTGGCTGAGCGATAACGCCGACGAGCCCGCTCGCTACGTATTGCCGGAAGGCTTCTACGTGCCGGCGGGCGGCTATGCCGTGATCACGGAAGCGAGCTTCGGACGGGGAGAAACGGGCTTCGGTCTTTCGGAGAATGGGGAGGAAGTCGTGTTGACCGCAGCCGATTGCCGGGGCGAGACAACGGGCTACCGCCACATTCGGGCCTTCGGCGCCTCCCCCAATGGCGTCTCCCTCGGCCGCCATGTGACGAGCACCGGCGACGTGCACTTCCCCCTCCAAGCCGCCGTGACCCTGGGCGCGGCCAACAGTGCGCCCTTTGCCAGCCCCGTTGTAATCAGCGAGATCATGTATCATCCGGCGCCCAACGGTCCGGTGGCCGACGAATTTGTGGAAATCCGCAATACAACCGCCGCGCCGGTTCCTCTCTACCTGCCCGACTTCCCTTGGCTCACCTGGAAACTGGACGGCGTGGGTGACTTCACGCTGCCGGCAAACACGATCCTGGATCCGCATCAGCGTCTCCTCATCGTCGGCATGGAGCCGACCCTGTTCCGCACCCGCTATGCCATCCCCGAGAACGTGGCGATTTTCGGTCCCTATGACGGCGCCCTGGACAACGGCGGCGAGCATCTGGCGCTCCTCCGTCCGGAACCGCCCAACCCTACCGGGCCCCAGCCGTACGTGGTGGTCGACGCCGTCACCTACACGGACAGCGCGCCCTGGCCGCCCCAAGCCGACGGCCAAGGCCCGGCCCTCACCCGCATCGATCTGCGCGCCTATGGCGACGATCCGCGCAACTGGCGCGCGGTTGACGCAGGAGCCGAGCGGATTTTTCTACCCATCGTGCGCTAGTTCGCAGGCGATTTGCCGCCAATTCCCTGGAGTACGAAGGCACGCAAATTTTGGCTGATCTGTTCCACGCTGTACCCCTGATGCTTTCGCTGATGCATGAAGAGCCGGGGGTTGAGCGGCGCAAGGATGGCGTCGGTCCAATAGTCGACGTCGCCTGCGGCTGCCACGGACCCTTCGACTCGGGCTCTCAGCAAGAGCTGCCGGATCGTGGCATGAAACCAATCGTGCAGCGAGGTCTGATTGATCTCCGGGCGGGCATGCCAGTGGATTCCGTGGGCTTCCGCCTCGCACATCAGCGCGCCATGTTGCTCCATGAAGCCCGTGAGTCGATCCAGAAAATCGAGCAGCCGGGTCAGGGCGGAACGATCACGAGACGCGCGTAAAATGGCCAGGGTCTCATCCTGAAAGGTACGCAGGTCGGCATCCATCACGGCCAGACAGAGTTCACCCTTGTTCGCCACCGCGCGGTAGAGGGTCCCCTTGCCCACACCGGCTGCAGCCGCCACATCGGCCATGGTGACCGCCTCCACGCCCCGCTCGGCAAAGAGGGTCTCCGCCGTTTCCAGAATCAGAGCGCGGTTGGCCCGTGCATCGGCCCGTTTTGGCCCGGCCGGATCATCGTTGCCCCCGTCCTCGAATTGGCTGAGCGACACATCCGCCGAAAATTCGTTTAACATGAAAGGATCCTTACTTGACAACCGGACCAGGGTCCGGTATACTTGCGTTCCATAAACGGACTAGAGTCCGTTTAGCAGAGTCTATCGTGATAAGACAGACATGTCAACCGGCCGGACAGCGATACAGGGATTCTCAGTTTGAACTAGAATCTGTTGATATTGTACGTATCGGGCCGACAGTCCCGTCGGGCCGACAGTCCCGTCGGGCCAACAGTCCCGTCGGGCCGACAGTCCCGCTGCAACGTCCCCGGCACGGACCAGTGCCACTCCGGTGACCGAGCGAGTTCTGGTCCGTGCCGGGGACGTGACGGCCAAATGTCAACGGGATCTAATCCGATAGGATGCGGAGGCGTCGGATTGGGCGGATTTCTACGAATTCCTGTTGACTTTTGTCTGCCGAATTCGTCCAATCTGCATTCTATCGTATCGATACGGCCGGGCCAGTCAGCCGAATTGCTGCCAATTGAATATGAAGACCTGGCAAAAAGCCGGGTCAATCAAGGTCGCGCATCACTCCATTATGCCAGCGAAATGGAGCGATGGCTGAATCGCGCGGCCGAAGAATGGCACTTGCCCTCCTTGGGAGCACCGAGTACAATCGAATCGCCACGCACTGTCGCCGTCCTATTCCCTTGTTTACTTCGGCAGGCTCAGCACAAGACTGCGGCAGGCTCACCACATACGGGCTCAGTACAAACGGGCTCAGTACAAACGGGCTCGGGAAACGGTATTGCAGCAGCGTTCGCCAAGAGACAAATCATCCAACGAACAGAGGACGAGTCCATGAAGAGCAAAGTCGCCATCGTCACGGGCGCAGCCAGCGGCATCGGCAAAGCGGTGGCCTGTGCGCTGGCCGACGCCGG
>CAYZLP010000387.1:0-5358 GCA_964478635.1 uncultured Caldilineaceae bacterium | reverse complement strand
GTGGGCGGGATCGGCACAAAGTACATGACTGCGGCGACGGAAAGGGCGGCCGTCGTTACTAGCAACGCGATGACAGCACAGCCGATCCCGGCAATCCATCCATATATGTTCCGATTTGTACTCATTCCAAGTTTCCTTTCCAGTCAACCGTCGAGACGCCAACATTGGGAGGGGAATGATCTGCCCGTTGCGTTAGCTGATCATCGCGCTACGTGCGGTTCGCAACGCCTCCTGAACTTCTGCATCGCTCCCTAATCGCTCATCTATGCCTTCACACATATCACACTACCGCTCCAGCCGCTTGCGTAGCTCGGGCCACGAGCGGGTATTCAGCACGTCTTTTGCCTCCAACCAGCCCCGTCTGGCCTGATCCACACCCAGACGCATGGTGTGGAGGCTATCGGTATCATGGGCATCCGTCGAAATGGCGAGTTGAAGGCCCATATCCTTGTCCATTCTTCTCTTCCGCTTCGACGATTATCGAGATGGTCATACCATGTAGAGACGTAGCAATGCTACGTCTCTACTACCGAAACCACCTTACTGAGTTGAGAGAACAGACTCCATGTATCGCCTCCTAATTTGGGGGTTCATTTTTGGGTACGCTGATGGACCTGCTGTTTCGGATGGACTGTCCTCAAGCCAGAATCCTGGTGAATTCTCGTAATAAATCCTTGCCCCATACGTTGACCTGTATCCCTATCCATTGGCAGCCTCTGCCACCACGACTAATTTAGAAAGGAGGTGGAGGCACATCATTCGTTCCGCCTAGGTCGTGGAGTGATGGGGTTCTAAGTGCAATCCACACGGCACGCCGGATAGGAGACCAAGGAGCGAAGACACATGCAAGAGGCAGACATTATCGTCATCGGTAGCGGGCAAGGTGGGGTTCCCTTGGCTACGGGATTCGCGCGAGAGGGCAAGAAGGTTGTCCTATTCGAGCGGGCCCGGTTCGGCGGGACATGCGTCAACTATGGCTGCTTGCCGTCAAAAGCATTCTTGGCTTCCGCCCATGCGGCCGCGCAGGCTCGGAATGCCGATCGGCTGGGCATTCATGCGGATGTGCGTGTCGACTTCGGCGCCGTCATGGATCGCGCGCGCCAAACCATTCGCCAATCCCAAAACGGCGTAAAGCAGGGCCTGATAGACGCCGGCGTTCAGGTGATCGAGGCGACTGCCGCCTTTCTAAATCCAACCACGATCCACGGCGGCGGAGTCCAAGTACAGGCGCCCCTGATCGTGATCAACACGGGCAAATCACCTCTCATTCCGCCCATCCCCGGCTTAGAGGAGATCGACTATCTTACCTACCAAAGCTTCTGGCAGCTGGAAGAGTTGCCGGCGCGCACGCTGGTCTTGGGCGGCGGCTATGTCGGCGTGGAACTGGGCCAAGGACTGGCCCGGCTGGGCAGTGAGACATTCATTGTGGATCGGGAAGCCCGTATCGTCTCCGGCGAGGAAGAAGCGGTCAGTGATGCACTGATGGAGGCATTGAAGCAGGACGGCGTACATTTCTTCCTGGAGACGGAACTCACTTCAGCCGCCTACGACAATGGCGCTATGGTTGCCACGCTGAACGACGGTCGCACGCTGGAAGTGGATGCGTTGCTGGTGGCCACGGGACGAAAACCCAACACCAGTGCGCTCGAACTCGAGCAAGCAGCCATAGAAACCGATGCGACGGGCCACATTCTGGTCAACCAGCATTTTGCCACCTCCAATCCCGGGGTCTACGCCATCGGCGACGTAACCGGACAAGCCGCCTTCACGCACATGTCATGGGAAGATTCACGCCGTCTACGTGCGATTCTCGCCGGCCACGATCGCCGGCGACAGGATCACGTGCTGGCCTATGCCTTCTTCACGGAACCTCAGGTCGGCCGCGTCGGGCTGACGGTCGAACAGGCTCGTCAACAGGGGCGCGACGCAACTGCAGCTACCATACCGCTGACACAGGTAGCCCGGGCCAGTTTGACAGGGCATGAACTTGGTTTCTACCGTATGGTGATCGATAGGCAGAGCGATCAGATTCTTGGCGCCACGCTTGTCGGTCCTCAAGCCGGTGAACTGGCCCAAATCTTCCTCGCGCACATGGAAGCAGGCTCAACCTGGCATGTCTTGGAAGAATCCATGCATGTCCATCCCACCTACGCCGAGGGCCTGCCCGTTCTGGCCAGGCAGTTTTGCGAGTAACGCCTTTACGTATACCTGGATTCATACCCAATTAGTCAAAAGTGATACATAGCATGCAGCCCTCGTTCCCCTATAAGATGATTGGAGTGCGACGCTGGTGACGCCAATTTGATGACGTCAGAATTGGCTCACCGCCCGCACACTGAGAGAGCGTAGGAGAAGATTAAGGAGGTACTATGAGCACATTGACACGCAATCGGCAAGAAATCGAACGGGAAATCGAACAGACGCTCGGTCTTGTTCCCCACTTCTTCGAGGACATTCCCGACGAGGTGCTCGATCAGGAATGGCAACTCTTCAAACATTGGGAACTTCAGGAAACGGTCATTCCCAACAAGTATAAAGAACTGTTGATGTTGGCCGTTCATGCGGAAACCCATTGCCGCTACTGCACGCTCTTCCATACCGAAATCGCCAAGCTGTTTGGCGCGACGGATGAAGAGATCCAGGAGGCCATTCTGCTGGCCAAGCATACGGTCGGCTGGAGCACTTACCTCAACGGCATCCGTGAGGACTACGATCGCTTCGCGTCTGAACTTCAGGAAGTTGGCGAGCACATGAAGATGCCAGCCTAGCATTCCCGTCTAACGTTCCTGTCTACATCGACCTGCTTCGGACCGAAGCAGGTCGATATTGGGCTCAGCGGCCGGCAAAACGCAGATTTCCCGAACGCTGAGCCTGACAAAAAGAGACCGTGATTTCAGGATCACGAAGGAGAGTAATAGAGGAGAAAAGATGAATTTAACACAAACAGTTCTCAATTTTCGCCATAGACCCTGGTTGACCCTTCACATTCAAGACCTGCACCGCAAAACCTTGCGCCGCAAAGCTTTGCGCCGTGCCGGCCGCTTGCCCATGCTGACCCTGCTGCTCGTGGGCGCTTTGGTGCTGGCCGCTTGCGCCCCCATGGTCACACCGGCAAGTGAAATGAATGATCAAGCGGCGCCTGTCCCCGGCGTAACGCCGGAGATCAATGTTGAAACGTTCAGCATGTCGACTTTCGCCCGCATGGGAGAGACGATCGATTTCCAGATATTGGATGAGACCGCCGCTCCGATCGGGCAAATCGAAGACTACGTGATCGACCTAACGTCGGCCCAGGCACCCTATGTGATTGCGTCATTTGACGCATTTGATGGCCTGGAGGGCGAACTCTTCCCGATTCCATATGAATTCGTCCGCATCGATCCGCTGAACGTTGTAATGCGGGTTCCGGTCGATGAAGAAATTCTGCGCTCAGCGCCGCGCATCGACAGCATGGATACCTCAGCAGCAGCCTTTTCACCCACTTGGGACCGCAATGTACGCCTGTACTGGCGAAATACCGGTCTCGCCGTTCCGGAAAGCAGTAACGACTTCCAAACCGAACCCGTAACGCTGCCTTACTATCGCTATGGCGTCGGCCTGCGCACGTTGCCTGAGACCGTCATGCGCTATAGCGACTTTCTCCATGAGGCCGTCACCGACGCCCAGGGTCAAACCCTGGGTCAGGTGGAAGATCTGGTCTTCGACCGGTTGATTGGGGAAGTGCCCTATCTGGCAATTCTCTGGGATGCGGAGACGCTGGCGCCCGACGACTTTCTGGCAGGGAATTTGGGTCTCATGCCGGTCGGGGCCTTCACATGGAATACCGAAGAGGCTTCCCTGGTTTTCGATATGGAGCCGGCGACCCTGAGCGCTGCCCCGCGCTTTGCGCCAACCGAATGGCCGGACCTTGAAATGGGTGAGTGGCGTGCGGAGGTACAAAACTACTGGCGGAACATAAGCCCCGCGGTTGCCTTGCGGGCCGGCGTACGGATTCTGCCCGAGGCGGTTATGCGGACGAGCAACGTGCTAAACCGCACCGTCAACTCCATAACAGACGAGAATCTCGGCACCCTTGAGGATCTAATCGTGAATGTCGCCAACGGTGACGTCATGTATGCCGTCCTCGACTTGAGTGGCTTCTTCGATTTGGAAGACGAATACCATGTCGTACCGGCCAATAGCCTGACGTTGGACCCGACGACCGACATGGCCGTGCTCGGTGTTGACCGGCAGACGCTGGAAAATTCGCCCACGCTGGATGTCGCGATGCTGGGCGAAATCATCGCTCCCGGATGGGACGATCCATACGAGGCCTACTGGCAGGATTGGCTCATTCCGCCGGTCAGTGATGAACAAAGAGTCGCCGAAAGTGCACAGTTGGATATCGTGCCGGGCTATGCGACTGCGAGCAGCCTCATGGGCTACACAGTCGAGAACAGCGAGGGTGAAGCGTTGGGTAACGTGGAAGATATCGTGCTCAACTTAACGCAGGGGAGAGTTGCCTATACCGTACTCTCCTTCGGTGGTTTCCTAGGCATCGGCGACAAGCTCTTTGCCGTGCCGATGACCCTGTTGACGCCGGACATGAACATGGAAAACGAGATCTTGACCTTCAACGTCGCGCCGGAACAGCTGGAGGAAATTCCCGGCTTCGATCAGGGTAACTGGCCTGAAATCGGCAGCAGCAGCTGGCGCAGTGAAGTAAGCGAGTACTGGTCCAATCAGTCCTAGCTGACGGAGCTCCGCCTGCACAACACTCACTGAAAATCGGTCCGAAGATGCTCTCTGCAGAACAGTTCGATCGGAGAAGGTCGGAACGCACAACCGAAGCTTCGGATCGCTTCTTAAACCAGATTGTGGCGATGGGGAGGGTACGTACCCACCCTATCGCCGCCCTGCTGTCCCCGCATATCTGCCCAGGCGAGGAGAAACCATGCACCCACAGGCAGAACAGTTGGAAACCAGCCATCAATTACACGTATAGCCGCTTACCTCAGCATCAGGAGAAATACCAAATGCGAACCCGAAACACAATATCGATCCTCATTTATTTTGCGATTGCCATCCTGTTACTGGCTGGTTGTCAGCCAATTCAACCGCCTGGTGACGCGGATGCAGGAGAGGGCGTCCAGGCCGGAGCAACGGCCGAAGACTTGTACGCCGATCCTCAAGGACTCTTCACTGCGCCGATCCCCACGAATTGGACGGCCGAACAAGCGGATGGATACGGGATTCTGACGAGCCCCGGTGGCGGCCTCGATATCTATGTGCTCACTCTCGAAGCGGACGATCTGGAAAAGGCGGTTCAGGACGCATGGCGTATGGTTGATCCTGAATTTTCTCTGGAGCCGGATCAGA
>CAYZLP010000386.1:0-5359 GCA_964478635.1 uncultured Caldilineaceae bacterium | reverse complement strand
CGAAATGCGCTTTATTCAAGGGCGCAAGGAGCGTGAGATCGCCGACCGCCTTGCCATGAGCGAAAGCGACCTTTATCGCAAGCAGCGCGTCGCCATCGGTCAAGTTGCCCGGGTACTCACCGAAATGGAGCAAGACAACACGCTCTCGTGGAGCGGTGCCACAGAGATAGCCAGCCCAGAGGTAGCCAGCGCAGAGGTAGCCAGCGCAGGGGCAGCGGAGAGTGGGGTTGAGGTTAATGCCGAGGCCAAGGCTGAGGTGGGGGTTTCGGGGTAGGCGGCTTGCCGCTATTGACGCCAGTGCAGATTCAGTTGTAGCAGATTCAGTTGTAAGAGTACCTTTATGTCTCGATCGAAAGAATCTTCATCATCCAATTTCGAAGCGCTCTGGCACGAACTGCGCGACTCGTTCAGCCGGGAAATGATCGGCATGATCATCCTGGTGGTGGGCGCAGCCGCGCTGCTGAGCCTCTTTCTGAGCAGCGGTACGCCCTGGCTGGAGCGCATGCTCGGTTGGACCGCTCCCTGGTTTGCCTTGGCCCTCGTCATCCTGGGCGGCGTCCTCATGCTGGGCGAACGCGCCGGCTACTGGAGCGCGGAGGCCCTGGTCGGGGCCGAGCTTTTGCTCCTGAGTTGCCAGAGCCTCACGTTCCTCTTCAACAACGCGACCGTTACCTGGCAGAAACCGCTGATGGGGGAAGACGGCGGTCAGGTGGGCTGGGCCGTCGGCAGCTTGCTCATGTCGGTTCTGGGTCGGTGGCCCAGCATTCTGCTCATGCTGATCGTCGGGGGCATCGGCTTTTGGATGCTGCTGCGCTACACGCCTGCCGTCTATGCTGCCCAGCGGTTGTGGTACGCCCTGCCCTTGCTGCCTGCACTCTGGGCCGATACCATGGGGCGTCTCTTCCGGCGCAGCCCGGACGATGACGCATACGATCCGCTGCCGGAGACGGCCAATTTCGTATCCGCCCAACCGGACGCGGCAACGATCACGGCCGCCGATGCCGCCGCCGCCCCGACCCGGACCCGCACAAAGAGCCCGGCCGGAACCCCGCAACCCGCCCAGCGTCCACCCGCCAAAAAGAGCGGGACCAAGAACGGGACCAAAAAATCGACGGCGCCCGTCCGTTCGCCGGACGCGCTGCCGCCGCTCGATCTGCTGCCGCTCGATGCGGCCGGCGAGGGCGGCGCGGATGTGCGCGTGCTCGGCCAGCTCATAGAATCGACCCTGGAGGACTTTAACGTCCCCGTTCGCGTGGTGCACGTGGAAAGCGGTCCCACTGTGACCCAGTTCGGCGTCGAGCCCCTCTATATCGAACGGGCCGGCTCCAAGCGCAAAGTCAGCGTCAAGCGCATCGTCAACCTGCAGGACGATCTGGCTCTGGCCCTGGCCGCCCCCGCCGTTCGTATCGAAGCGCCCGTGCCCGGCCAGGCCTACGTCGGTATTGAGGTGCCCAACCCGGACAAGACGCTTGTGGGCCTGCGCGGCATTTTGGAGAGCCCCGCCATGCGCCGGATGAACGGCGATCTGCTGCTGCCCCTGGGACGCGATACCGCCGGCCGACCCATCATCATCGACCTGGCCAAGGCGCCCCATATGCTCATCGCCGGCCAAACCGGGGCCGGCAAGTCCGTCTGTATCAACACCATCATCACGGGCCTCCTCATGCAGCACGGGCCCGAAAGCTTGCGCTTCGTCATGGTCGATCCCAAAATGGTCGAACTCCCCGGCTACAACGGCATCGATCACCTCATGGGCAAGGTCATCACCGATGTGGAGCAGGTCATGGGCGCCTTGACGTGGCTGCTCCTGCAGATGGACGATCGCTACCAGCTCTTCCGGGAAGCGGGCGTGCGCAACGTGGATGCGTACAACGCCCTGGCCCGCCGGCGCAAATCCATGGAATCACTGCCCTACATCATCCTTATCGTCGACGAGCTGGCCGACCTCATGATGACGGCAGCCGAGGACGTGGAGCGCCAGATCTGCCGCCTGGCCCAGATGGCCCGGGCCACGGGCATCCATCTGATTCTTGCCACCCAGCGGCCCAGTACCGACGTCGTCACGGGCCTGATCAAGGCGAACTTCCCGACGCGTATTGCCTTCTCCGTGACGAGCCAGATCGACAGTCGCGTTATCCTGGATCAGCCGGGAGCCGAGCGCCTGCTGGGCCGGGGCGACATGCTCCTCATGCGCCCCGATTCACCCAAGCTCTTCCGGGTCCAGGGCTGTTTTGTGGGCGACGGTGAAATCGATCAGATCGTGCGCTTCTGGAAGAACGATGATAGCGAGACGCCTGTGGCCACCGTTGCGCCCTGGAATGGCCTCCTCGACCGCATGGACGATGACGAAGAGTTGATTCACGAGGCAATCGACATCCTGCGCGGCATGCAGAGCTGCAGCACCAGCATGCTCCAGCGAAAGCTACGGGTTGGCTATCCCAAAGCGGCCCGCCTCATGAGCGACTTGGAAGCCCGGGGCATTGTCGGCCCCGACCTGGGCGGCGGCCAGGGGCGCGAAGTGTTGTTGAAGGACGAAGACGACGAAGATGAAGACGAAGACCTTTTCTAACCCCCTGCGATGCGGTCCCGGTGATCAGGTGATGGTAGGTACGGTTTCTTGCACATTGACAAATTTTCGGGCAATGCCGTAGGTGCGGTTTCCAACCGCACGGGCTCCATCTACCTCTGATGTTTCTGGAAGATCGTGCGGTTGGAAACCGCACCTACAATTAGCGAAGCATTCTTTTTTTGTCAACCCACCGCACCTTGGACATTTTGTCAATCTTCGATGTTTGCCAGATCCTATTCATGCGCTTGCGTCATTACGCGTGGCCCCATTCGACGGCGCACCCAGGACCAGAGACGTGTTGTGACCCCCCATTGCAAATGAATTGGAAAGCACGATCCGGAGCGCACCCGGCCGAGGCGCATTGGGCACGTAGTCCAGGTCACACGCCGGATCGGGGGTCGCGTAGTTCCACGTCGGCGGGATCGTGCGGTCGCGCATGGCCAGCAAGCAGAAAATGGCTTCGATGGCGCCGGTCGCGCCCATGGCGTGGCCCAGTACGGCCTTGCTGCTGCTCACCGGGATCCCATAGGCGCGCTCTCCAAAGACCCGCTTGATGGCCGTGGTCTCCTGGGCATCGTTGGCCGGCGTGGCCGTGCCGTGGGCGTTGATGTAGTCGATGGCCCCGGGCCCCAGGCCCGCATCGTCCAACGCCCAGCGCATGGCGCGCATGGGGCCGCCGGCATCGGGGTCGGGCGCAGCCACGTGAAAGGCATCGGATGACGAGGCGTGACCCAGGATTTCACCGTAGTTGGGGGCATGACGGGCCTGGGCCAACTCCAGGCGCTCGAGGACCACGATGCCTGCGCCTTCGCTAATGACCGTGCCGTCCCGCTCCAGATCGAAGGGCCGGCAGGCCGTGGCCGGATCTCCATTCCGCAGAGAAAGGGCGTTCATGCGCGCAAAGCTGGCTAGAGAGGTTTCGTGGATGAGGCCCTCGGTACCGCCGGCGATGACCCGGTCGGCCCGGCCCTGGCGAATAAGTTCGGCGCCGTCGGCGATGGCCTGGGCGCCGCTGGCGCAGGCCGCCACCACCGTGTTGATAGGGCCGTGCGCGCCCGTAATCAGGCTGACGTGATATGAGGGCATGTTGGGCAGGAATCCCGTCAGCGCGAAGGGGCTCACCGCCTTGAAGCCCCGCTCGCGCAGCTTGAGCAGCTCTCGATCGACCACTTCCAGCCCGCCAGCGCCGGTCCCGATGACCGTACCCAGCCGCTCTGAATCGGGCAGGGGCGCAGTCAATCCCGCATCGGTCAGCGCCATCTGCAGGGCGGCGACGGCCAGCTGCGACGCGCGCGACATGCGGCGGGCCTCTTTGAAATTCATGTAATCGCCCGGATCGAAGCCGCGCACCTCGCCGGCGAAATGAATCGGGAGGGGAGCGCTGTCGATCTGGGTAATGGGTCCAATGCCGGAGCGGCCGCACAGCAGGCTCTGCCAGCTCTCTTCTGCGCTGTGGCCCAGGGGACTGATAATGCCGATACCGGTGACGACGACACGAGGACGATCGGTTCTGGCCACGGTTTCCTCTTTTGACTGGTAGTTGGCGCCGATTGAGTCCGGGCGATTACTGCGGATTCAGGCGCAATACTTCATTGCCGCCGCCGTCAAAGAGCACCAACTGGTTGCCCTCATTGGTGAACTCCGTGACCGACTGGAGTGCAGCCAGATATGCGCGCTCCTGGCTCATGAGCGCTTCCTCGCACGCCTGTTCGGTGGCAGTGATTGCGCCGATGGTGATAAGGTCGCTTTCGACCGTATAGCCGCCGCTATAATCATTGCAGCCCGCATTGCCGGTGGCCACGCCGTCGGCCGTAAACGTGAGTGTGATGACGCTGTCGGGTATGGGCAGTTGGTTCAAGTTGAGTACCGCCAGTGTCCAGGCCGTGTCCGCCAGCGTGTTCTCCGGCGCTTCCCGCTGTTGGACTTGGATGGTGATCTGGCGTGTGTCAACGCTGCCATTGGCCAGCACCACGCGCATTTCATACGTCGCGGTCTCTTCCGGACAGACCTCCAGACTGCTCTGCCCCTCGACTGGGAAATCCTGCCAGGCGACGCCGGCCGGGTAGACGTAGACCTCGCTCACATTCTGCACTTCCCAGCGCAGCTCCGCGCACTCGCCCGCCTGAATGACTGTCGGTTCGGCCGTAAAGGCGATAACGGGAACGCCTGCTTCCGGCATAGGCGTTGCGGTGGCTTCACCGCCGGGCGGCGGGACTACCGGCACGTTCTCCAAACCGCTCACCGTGACCAGGCCCGCCGAAATCCAGCCCAGACCGCCAGGAGATTGGGGCGCGGCAATTGAGAGCCACTGGCCGTCCTCAGTGATGCCGGTGACTTCGCCCATTGCGGCCGCGGGCAGGCTGGCCACAACCGGGAATTCCGTACCCGGTCCGCTCCGCACGTTGACGCCGTCCGCCGCCGAAACGGTGAAGAAGGGGAAGCCCGGCCGCGGCGTCGGAATGACGGCCGCACCGTCCTGGTCGGAGTCGTCCTCTTGAACCGCCGTGGGCGTAAAGGTCGGCGCTGCGGCCGTTTCGTCGGCGCCTCGGTTGGAGAGCAGCAAAAAGGCCAGCACCGCAATCACAACCAACGCCACCACAATGCCGATAATCAACCCCTGGTTTCCGGAGCCCCCACCAGATTGTTGGGGCCCTTCGCTCGGTTCCAATTCGTATGCCATGATTTTCCCTTCCCTCACATATCGTAGAGACGTTGCATTGCAACGTCTCTGCGGCGCATTGCAACGTCTCTGCGGCGCATTGCAACGTCTCTGCGGCGCATTGCAACGTC
>CAYZLP010000385.1:0-5369 GCA_964478635.1 uncultured Caldilineaceae bacterium | reverse complement strand
ATCTGGCATCGTAAGGGGTTCCACAGTCAACGCCGGCTGAGCCTGTCGAAGCCTGCTTTGTTCGACAGGCTCAGGCTTCGACAGGCTCAGCCGGCGTTGCTTCCCTCTTACTCAATTTCGCGCCAGTTCGCGGCGAGGATATGACTAACCCATTCTATGGTACGTTCCAGCTCACCATTCCGTAGAGATCCCTCGGTTCCTTCGACGATGAAACCTTCCGGCGGGCAGATCACCTGACCGCCCTTTTTCTCCAGGCCAGCCGATATTTTGGGCGCGGCATAGCCAAGGCGATATTCCCATAGAGGGAATCGTAGATTACCATCGTGTTCATCCAGTCTGCCCCCTTGCCCTCACGATTGAGATCGATTTTTCGCCCCCACCCTGAGCGATTGAAACACTTGACTTCACCACAGAAAAACTTTGGCCGACGATCAAACGACGGCACGGGCAGTACAGACAAACACGCGCCGTGCCGCAGGCGCATCATAAGGTATTGGAGCACGGATTCGCCTCAGTGATTGGATCGCCGAGATCATCTTGTCCCACCGAGATTAACACCGAGTTAATACCGTCAAAAGGGTTTTGAACTATAATGAGCTACATGCCCCGTGGAAAACGAGATCCTTCGTTAAGGAAAATTGAACGCACGATCGACTCATGCCTACACCGCTTCTTGCCTCGAAACTCTACGTCCCGCCGGCGCGCGCCAGAATTGTCCACCGTGCCCGACTGACCGCGCGGTTGGATGACGGCATCGGGCGGCATCAATTCGCCGGCTGTCGGCTGACTTTGATTTCTGCGGCGGCCGGTTTTGGCAAAACCACGCTGATCAGCGAATGGGCCGCCCGCTCTGCCTGGCCGGTAGCTTGGCTGTCGCTGGACGAAGGTGACAACGACCCCGTTCAATTCTTGGCCTACTTCATCACGGCGCTGCAGACGGTCGTCCCCCTCGTCGGGGAAGGTGCGTTGGCGGCGCTCCAATCCCCCCAGCCGCCGCCCCCCGCAGCGATCCTGGCGGCAGTGCTGAATGAAATCGGCGCACTGCCCGATCCCTTTGTTCTCGTCCTGGACGACTATCACACCATTGATGCCAAGCCTGTCGACGAGGCAGTCGCCTTTCTGCTGCAGCACATGCCGGCGCAGATGCATCTCATCATTGCCACGCGTGAGGATCCCCAGCTACCCCTGGCGCGCCTGCGTGCACGGGATCGACTCACCGAACTGCGCGCGGCCGACCTACGCTTCACCGCGGCCGAAACCGCCCAATTTCTCAACCAGGTCATGGACTTGAATCTCTCTCCGGCTGAGCTTGCCAGCCTGGAGACGCGGACCGAGGGCTGGATCGCCGGTCTGCACCTGGCCGCGCTCTCCATGCAGGGTCATGCCGAGACCGCCGCCTTCATCGAAACGTTCGGCGGCAGCAATCGCTTCGTCCTGGACTACCTGATGGAAGAAGTGCTTCAGCAGCAGCCCGTCGCCGTTCAGGATTTTCTCCTGCAAACCGCCATCCTCAATCGCCTGTGCGGACCCCTGTGTGATGCCATTTTGCAGGATGACGCGGCGTCGGGCCAGAAGACTCTGGACTATCTGGAACGGGCCAACCTCTTCCTTATCCCTTTGGACGATGAACGGCGCTGGTATCGCTACCACCACCTCTTTGCGGAATTGCTGCGTCAGCGCCTACTCCAACAGCGACCAGACCGCAGCGCCGCTCTGCACATCCGGGCCAGCGCCTGGTACGAAGCGAACGGATTTGAGCTGGAGGCCTTTCAGCATGCTGCGGCGGCCCACGACATCGATCGAGCCGAACGCTTGTTGGAAGGCAAGGGCATGCCCCTGCTCTTCCGCGGTGCGGTGCGGCCCGTGCTGCAGTGGCTCGATTCCTTGCCCAGATCCGCCCTGGATGCCCATCCTTCGCTCTGGGTAACCTATGGCTCCGCCCTGCTATTCGTCAGCCAGACCACGGGCGTAGAGGAGAAACTGCGTGCAGCGGAAGCCGCCTTGCAGGGCAGCGAGCCGGATGAAAAGCTGCGTGACCTGATCGGCCACATCGCCTCCATCCGCGCCACGCTGGCGGTCACCCGGCATGATGTGGAGACGATCATTGCCCAGTCACGTCGTGCGCTGGAATATCTGCATCCACAGAATGCGCCGGTACGCGCAGCCACGACCTGGACACTGGGCTATGCCTATCGTCTCAAGGGTGAACGCATGGCGGCGGGTCGTGCCTTTGTCGAGGCCCGGACCGCTAGCCAAGCGATTGGTCATTCGATCATTACCCTCATGGCAACGCTTGGGCTGGGCAATCTCCAGGAAGAAGAGAACCAGCTCCGGCCGGCCGAGGAGACTTACCGGCACGTCCTGGAATTGGCCGGCAGCCCGCCCCTGCCCGTGGCGTGCGAAGCCCATCTCGGCCTGGCGCGCATCAACTATATGTGGAACGATCTGGAGAGTGCCCAACTGCACGGACGGCAGGCCCTTGAACTGGCGCACCAGATCAGCAACACGGACCGGGCCGTGGCGACCGAACTCTTTCTGGCCCGACTGACACTGGCCCGGGGCGATGCGGTCGGCGCCACTGCACTGGTTGCCCAGGCCGCACAGACCGCACATCACCACAACTTCGTCCAGCAACTGCCGGAAGTTGCGGCCGTGCAGGTACTGATCTACCTCCACCAGGGCAATCTGACCGCCGCCGGGCAGTGGGCCGAAGCGCACGACATTCCTCTCAGCCAGGCGAGGGTTCAGTTGGCAAGCGGCGCGACCGGTGCTGCCCTGGACACCCTGGCGGCCTACCGGCAGAAGGCGGAGGCCAGGGGATGGGCGGATGAGCAGTTACGGACGATCACCCTGCAAGCTTTGGCTGCCCGGGCCAACGGCGACAGGCACGGCGCCGCACGACTGCTGGTCCATGCCCTGGCCATGGCGGAGCCCGGCGGATTCATTCGCATTTTCGTGGATGAAGGAACGGCCATGGCGCAGCTGTTGGGAGAGACAGCCGTACGCCAGGCTTCGCCCGATTACGCGGCCAGACTGCTGGCGGCCTTCGACGCTCGCGATCCGCGCGGAAGCCACATGGCTGACACCGCAGGCCGTGCGGCCCAGCCCCTGATCGAACCGCTGAGCGAGCGCGAACTGGAGGTGCTCCGGCTAATGGCCCGGGGTCTCTCCAATCGCGAGATTGGCGAACTGTTATTCCTGGCCGAGGATACAGTGAAAGGGCATAATCGCAGAATCTTCGGTAAACTCCAGGTCCGCAGACGCACCGAGGCCGTGGCAAAGGCCAGATCTCTCCGCATTCTTCCTCTCGACGAATAATTGTCACATTGTTGAACTTCGCACATTCTTCCAGCGCGAAAACCGGCGGTCATGTACGAAGCTCAAGTGGCGTCTCTACAAGGTGCGCGCTGACCAACACTTTTGTGTCTATACCGCGCCGCCTTTCGCCCATATACTGTCTGTACAGTGCCAACGATACCACTGTTTAGACGAGCAGCATTAGGAGAAAAACATGACCATCCAAGAAGAACAAGCGCCGGCAAAGACTCGATCGGGGTCAGGCGGCGCCGACGCGGTCTACGGCATTGGCCTGATCGGCGCCTGGGTCTTTTACTTCAAGCGCGCGACCACCACCCAGGAGCGGATCCAGGCCTTTTTCAAGGGCTTCGCATGGCCGGCCTTCCTGGTTTACGATCTGCTGGCATTCCTGGAGAAGGAGTAGTCAGTACTTCACGATTTGTCATTCCGCTCACGAAGTGGTCGCAAAGCGACAGCGGATTTACGCAGGAATATTCACACTGGCGAAATGCTAGCGTGGAATCTCGTCTATTGCCAGATCGTGAACTACTTTTAGTCCGTTTCAATCCCTGCCCATGAAAGTTACCCGAAAGGAGCGACGTTCATGGAACCGTTCAGAGGAACGGCTAGGTTCGTCGGCGCATTGTTTCTGATTGCGATGGCAGCAAGCCTTATCGGCGGCGGGCTGGTGGAATCCGCCTTGCCCGCGCCGGATACTGCGGACGCCGTTGCTGGAAACGAGCGTCTGCTGATAGTTGGAGTGTTGCTCGAATTGACCAACGCTGTGGCCGTAGCAGGCATTGGCATCCTGATGTTTCCAATCCTGGGGCGCTATAGCAGCAACATGGCGCGTGGATATCTAGGTTTTAGAATCATCGAAGCCGTGTTCTGTAGCGCAATCGTCATGGGCCCATTGGCGCTTGTGACCATAGGCGAAAGCATGTCAGAGACCGACCCGCTCAAACCTGAGTATGCCCAGGCCATGAGCATGCTGGCGCTGGCCCATCGTACGAGCATCGCAGATCTATTGATTCCGCTCTATTTTGGCATAGGAGCGCTGGTCCTCTATGTCTGCATGTATCGGGCGAAATTCCTGCCTCGCTTCATTGCGATCTGGGGTCTTGTCGCGGTTGCGGGGGTTTTGACAATGACTTTGCTGACCTTGTTCGTCGAAATTCCCGTCGGGTTGGCGCTGGTCTTGGTCCTGCCCATCATCCTGAACGAAGTATTTATGGGCATCTGGCTCACCGTGAAGGGCTTCGATCCGCATGCATTTCCGACCGAGCAACGTTTCGCAGGCAACGGCAGTTGAGTCTGCCCGTATCAAGTCATGTTCCGCAACCAACGCAGCCGAACTTCCCTGCCCCATCTGCCACTGCCATTGCTATGAACTGAGGAACAATTATGAAAGCCATTGTACAAAATGATTACGGTTCACCGGACGCCCTCAGCCTCAAGGAGCTCGCCAAGCCTGAGATCGGCGCTGACGAGGTACTGGTACGCGTGCACGCGGCTTCCGTCAATGCCGGTGACTATTTCACCATGCTGGGCAGTCCCTGGCTCGTCAAATTTACCGTCGGCTTTCCCAAACCGAAGGATTTCGTCCTGGGTTGGGATCTGGCGGGGCAGGTCGAAGCAATCGGCAGCCAGGTAACCAAATTCAAACCCGGGGATGAGGTGTATGCGGCAAGCAGTCACGCTTTTGCCGAGTACGCCAGCGTCGGCGAGGACAAGCTCGCCCTCAAACCGACCAATCTCTCCTTTGCACAAGCCGCAGCCGTGCCCACGGCAGGCATCACGGCGCTCCAGGGTCTGCGCGATGCGGGAAACCTGCAGCCGGGACAGAAGCTTTTGGTCAATGGCGCGTCGGGCGGCGTGGGCAGCTTCGCCGTGCAGATCGGCAAGGCGCTGGGCGCAGAGGTAACGGGCGTCTGCAGCACCAGGAACGTGGAGATGGTCCGCTCCCTGGGTGCCGATCACGTGATCGACTATACCAAAGAGGATTTCACCCAGGGCGACGTGCGCTACGATCTCATATTCGACAACGTGGCAAACCATTCATTTGCCGACCT
>CAYZLP010000384.1:0-5376 GCA_964478635.1 uncultured Caldilineaceae bacterium | reverse complement strand
CCCACGTGTACGTGCGCGAGCTTGCGTCCGGGGATACCGCATGTCTCACGGCAGGGGCAGGCAACGGATCGGCCCTGGCCTGGAGCCGCAGCGGATCACGGCTGGCCTTTGCCTGGCAGTCGGAAGCGAATGCCGCGGTTCATGTCGTCGACTTTGACACTGTCGAAGGTGATCGCGCCGATTCCGGCGCAGGAGCGGATCCCGATACGGTTACGATCTACCCTTTGGACGGCCCGGGCATAAGCGGGCTGGACTGGTCGGCCGACGGGCGCTGTCTGGCCGGCGTCCGCTGGACGCCCCTGCGCCATCCCCAGGATACCGGACCGCGCGCCGGCATTCCGGCGCCAACTGTGAAGATCGTGCGTCGCCTGCGCTACAAGATGGATGGGGCGGGATGGGTTCACGATCGCTTCATGCAGATCTGGGTGCTGGAATTGGCCACGGGTGATCTGGTCCAAGTCACCGACAGTGAATGTGACTATTCCGAGCCCAAATGGAGCAATCAAGGGACGCGGTTGGCCTTTGTGGGCTTGGCCCGGGAGCAGAATACGGAGTTGGGCCAGGGCCAGCTCTTCGTTTGTGACTTCCCGGGGGGCGCGCCGCGCCGCCTCTTGCCCGACTGGGTAGGCGCATGCCGCAGCCCGGCCTGGGGTGATGAGGATCGCTATATCGCCTTCGCCGGCCACGGCCATCCGTCACCGGTGAACCGGCGTGTCTTCATGACGCCTCATCTGGCCGACGTCGCCGCGGGCACGGCGCGCCCGCTGGTCCGGGACCTGCAGGAGGAAGTCGGCAACTACGCTGTGGCGGACCAGCGCGCAGGATTGGCCAACATCACGGTCCGCTGGCCGGCCGATGATCCCTGGATCTATTTCCTCCTCACCGAGCAGGGCGGGACGAATCTGTGCCGGGTAGACGCCGGCGGCAAACTGGAAAGACTCATCACGGGGTCCAACGTCGTGTTTGAGTACAGCCCAATCAAGGGTGATCGGTGCGCCTTCGGACTGGCCGATCCGGCCAGCCCGGGAGACGTCTACCTTTGGGGCGACGGCGCGCGCGTACAGGTAACCTCGCTCAACGGTTGGCTGGCCGATCACCGCCTGTCTACGCCGGAAGAATACTGGTATGACGGGGTCAACGGCGACAAAGTCCACGCCTGGGTGCTGAAACCGCCCCATTTCCATCCGGATCGACGCTATCCCACCATCGTCTACGTGCATTGTTCCATGTTCTCCTGGGACTTCAACCACGAGTTCCAGTGTCTGGCCAATGCCGGTTTCGTCGTGGCCTATTTCAACCAGCGGGGCACCACGGCCGGCTACGGCCAGGCCTGGACCCGGGCCAGTGAAGGCGACCAGGGCGGGCGCGACTACGAGGAGATCATGCTGGGCGTCGACGAGCTGGTGAGCCGTTCCTATGTGGATGGCGACCGGCTGGGCGTCACCGGCGGCAGCTGCGGCGGCTTCATGACCAACTGGATCGTGGGCCATACGGATCGCTTCGCTGCAGCCGTCACCCAGCGCAGCATCACCAACCAGATCAGCATGTTCGGCACCTCGGACATCGGTCCCGAGTGTACGATTGGCGAGACCGGCGCCAGCCCCTGGAGCAGCCTGGAGGCAATCTGGCGTCAGTCGCCCATTGCCTATGCCGAAGCGATCCGCACGCCGCTGCTGATCATTCACAGCGACGAGGATCATCGCTGCCCGCTGGAGCAGGCGGAGCAGCTCTTTGCCGTGCTCCGCTGGCTGGGGCGGGAGGTAGAACTGGTCATCTTTGAAGGTGAAAGTCACGGATTGTCGCGCGGCGGCCGGCCGGGCAACCGGATCGAGCGGCTGCGGCGTATTCAGGGGTGGTTTGAGCGCTATTTGTGATGGGTGGAACGGAGATTGAGAGGCTCGGAGATTGAGAGATCGTACGCGTGACGAATCTCATAATCTCCCAGACTCAGGCCGAAGGCCAATTCTTTCCTGCCCAACAAGGAGAAACCTTTATGCGAATCGGGACCATCGAAGCAAAGCCGGGTGAACATGCATTTGGCTACCTGGAAACGGCGCGGGGTCGTTCGGGGTTGAGCCCGGACTTGCCCGTTCATCTCTTTGTGGGCGCCGAGCCCGGGCCTACCCTGCTGGTTCAGGGCGCGATTCACGGCTCGGAGATCATCGGCAGCATTGCGATTCTCAACCTGGTCAACGCACTGGACCCAGCCAAGCTCCGGGGCAACGTCATTGCCGTGCCTACGGTCAACCGGGCCGGCTTCGAACTGTCTGACCGGGGCTCACGGATCGACGGCAAGGACATCAGCCGCCTCTTTCCCGGTGATCCCAACGGCAGCGTATCGGATCAGATCGCCCACGTCTATTTTGAAGAATGCATCCGCAAGGCCGACGTGATGATCGATTTTCACGCCGGCGGCCGTACGGCCTACGAACGCTACGTGCTCTTCAGCGCCGAGACCGACCCCGATAACCTGACCGAGATCGAGAAGATCCGGCGCAAGCTGGTAGTGGCTTTTGGGCTGGACCAGGCGGCCTTTTTCCCGCCGGGCACCTTTGGCGCCAACAAGTCCAAAGCCGCCATCGAAGGCGCGGGCGTCGCCCAGATCACGCTGGAGTTGGGCGGCGGCACGGGCTGGATGAAGAACGGCGAGGAGAATGTCTACGTGGCCGAGCGGGGCATCTGGAACGTCATGAAGGCCATGGGCATGGTCGACGGCGAGATGGAAGCCGACGGCCCGGAATGTACGGTCTACAACGCTTGCGTCGTTATCTGGAAGCCTGACGGGGACGGCCTTTTCATTCGTCACAAAGCCTTCGGCGAGCACGTGCAGGCCGGCGAAGTCTACGGCAGCCTTCTCGATCCCTATACGGGCGAGACGGTGGCCGAACTGCGCAACCCCCAGGAGTCGATTGTCATTCCGAGCGGTCAGGAATGGTTGACCATCGGCGCGACCTCGGTCGGCATTCTGGGCGTCATCGACCGGGTCGAAGATCGGCGCACCATGGATCTGCGGATTTCATTTGAGTAAGGAGCAATCATGAAGATTGGGGACATTGCTGCCGAGCCGGGCGCAAAGGCCTTCGGCTTTCTGCTCGCCACCGAGACTCACGGACATTTTCCCGTTCACGCCCCCATCCATATCGTGGCGGGTGCGGCGCCGGGACCTACGCTGGTTGTCCAGGGGGGCGTAAGCGGGCTGGAGTTGGAAGCGGCGGCCGTTCTGCCGCAGCTGGTGCAGGAGTTGGACCCGGCCTCACTCAAGGGCACGCTCGTCGTTTCGCCGCTCTTCAACACCTCCGGCTTTGAATTTGAGCAGGTCAACGCCGTGTGGGATGACAAGAACCTCAACGCGCTGGGCCGGGGTGACGCCGGCGGCACGGTGAGCGAAATGCTCGTGAATCGCTACTACAGCGAGGCCATCGCGCCGGCCGATGCCCTGCTCGACATGCGCAGCGGCGGGCTGGCCGGCTACTACTGCTATGCCGGCGTCTACAAGCAGGGTGACGTCGCGGCTTCGCGCGCACTGGCCGCCGCGCTGGGACTGCCCCAGGTGCTTGTCGGGCAGCCGGATGACAATTCCATGGCCCAGGCTGCGGCCGAAGACGGCAAGGCAGTCGCGTCGGTCTGGATTGGCGGCGGTCCGGGGCTGCGCGACTATCGTCACGAAAACAATCAGCGCATGCGCAACGCGGTCCTGAACGCCATGCGTCACCTGGGCATGCTGGATGGACCGGTGACGACGGACGCATCCAGCGTGACGGTCATCAACTGCCATTCAGTCATCATGCCCAATGGACCCCGGGGGCTCACCTTCATGGACAAGACGAAGCGGGGCGCACCGGTGGCCGCGGGTGAAGTCATCGGAATCGTACGTCATGCGCATACCGGGCACACGATTCACGAAATTACGGCGCCCCGCGCCGGCATCATGCTCCACGGCGGCACGGTCTGGCCCGTTGCCCCGGAAGATGAACCGCTGGCCATTCTGGGCGATTTGGTGGAAGAGATTGTGCTTGATGGCGATCAAGAGAAGCCATAATCTCACAATCTCATAATCTCTAAACCCAAAAAACGTCCATTCAGGAGGCAGACCATGCTCACCTTTGCAGGACTGAAACGAGATGTCGCACAGCGTATCGCGCGAATTCAGGCCATGATGGAGGCCAAGGAGATCGGCGCGCTGATTATCATCGGGAGCGGCGCACCGGGCGGTATGGGCGCCATTCGCTATGTGACCAACGCGCATCTGTGGGGCGGTGCCGGCTATGTCGTCCTCGGCAGCGAGGATCCGGATCCCTGGGCCCTGGTCTGGAGTTCGTACCAGGGTGTCTGGACGCGCAATGAAGCCACCACCGATCCGGCCCGGGTCATTTCGCCCGGGGACATCATCGGCGAGACCAGCCGGTTGGCCAAGGAGTACGCGGCGGCGACCAAACGCATCGGCATGGTCAACATGAACAAGCTCCTTAGCGTGGGCGAGTACCAGAAGTTCAGCGCCGCGCTGGAAGGCTACGAGCTGGTGGAAGTGACGGAAGAGTACAACGCCATCCGGCGTATCAAGTCGACCTTCGAGCTGGAAGCCATGCAGCAAAACGGCGCCATTCTCGATGCCAGCCTGGACGTCTTCCGGGAACATGCCCACGTGGGCGCGCGCTACTGGGACGTCTGCGCCGCAACGGAGGCCTTTGTCAAGGGGTACGGCGCTTTCTGGGGGCGCACGAAAGTCTCTCTCGACATCACGCCCTACACGGTGCCGACGCCCAAAGATCTGCGCATGCAGGTGGACGACATCATCAATTTCGAGATCGTTTACGAATCGCCCTGGGGCTACTGGCTGGAGATGACCACCGTCTTCTCCTTCATCGAACTGCCGGACGACATTGCGGCCTTGTTGGAGGCTTACCTGCAGGCAGTCGAGAATTCTTCGGCCGTGGCCAAGCCCGGCAATCCCCTGCGTCTGATCGGCGAGGCCAACGATCAAACCCTGCGCGACCTGGGCTACCCGGTGGCGGGCAAGCACACGCCGGACTGCCACAGCACCGGCCTGGACGGCAGCGACGGACCCAGCAATCTGGCCGCGCCGGATTTCGTTCTCGAGTCAAACATGGTGCTGTCGTTTCATCCCGGTACGGTTTTGGAGCAGGATCGGGGTTTCCTGGTTTCGGACAACTTCCTGGTAACGCCTCAGGGCGGCGTCCGGCTCTCGCCCCACGGTGCGCAGCGCTATGCCCTGCGCCTGCAGCCGTAAGGGGGACTGAATCCTGCTCAATTTCGGGATTGCCCGCTGCACCGTCTCATAAGAAGTCTGACTTTTTCTTGATGATTGAATAGATATTCCGGTAATCGTAGGTGCGGTTTCCAACCGCACGATCTTCC
>CAYZLP010000383.1:0-5392 GCA_964478635.1 uncultured Caldilineaceae bacterium | reverse complement strand
CGGTGTCGCCGCGGATGGCGAGTGGCTCATCCGCCGCCTGGAAGGGACGCCCAAGGCGCAGCGCCGGCGCGAAGGCGTCAAGATTGTTGTCGAACAGATCCAGCAACTGCAGGAGATGCCCGACGTCGCCGGGATCGACATCATGGATCTCGATCCGCGTCACTGGTTTCCGACGGCCGAAATCGTGGAGGAGGCCGGCTCGTTGCCCAGACCAACCGTCGATTAGGCCGAATGCAACCCAACTCCATTGAACTTTATGACTTCACACACGATCCTTTTCCTGACCGATCGCAGCCCCCGTCACCAGCAGGACGCCATCGCCGGGGCGCCGGCTAATTGCGAGGTCGTCATGCTGCGCCGGCCGACGCGTACCGCCCTGCTCGAGCACCTGACCGACGCCGATTTCTTGATCAGCGAGCGGTCCGGCGTGGTCGATGCCGAAATGATCGCGGCCGGCCCGCGGCTGCGCCTGATCCAGCGCCTCGGCACTCTGACCCACGATATCGATCTTGCCGCAGCGCAGGCAGCCGGCATCCCCGTCTGCGCCCTGCCCGTACCCGGCTGCGTGATGGTGGCCGAGCACATGCTCATGCAGATGTTGGCACTGGTCAAGCGCTTGCCTGACGCCGCCGCTGTCGCCAACGCTGCCGGCGACTGGGGGCGTCCCTCCCGGCGGACCGACGAGAATACCTTTGCCTACAACTGGTCCGGTCGCACCAACATCTCCGGCCTGTGGGAAAAGACGGTCGGCATCGTCGGTTTCGGCGAAATCGGTGCAGAGCTGGCGCGGCGTCTGCGGCCTTTCCTGCCCGCCCGGCTGCTCTATCACAAGCGGACGCCCTATCCCGCTGCGACCGAGGCGGAGCTAGGCATTCAATATGCCGGGCCGGAACAAATCTATGCGGAAAGTGACTTTTTGTGCTGCCTGCTCCCCTTTTTCCCGGAGACGAATCTGGTGCTCGACGCCGGCGTTTTCGCAGCCATGAAACCGGGTGCGTTCGTCGTTCACTGCGGGAGCGGCAGCGTGATCGATGAAGGCGCGCTCGCGGCAGCGATTCGTTCTGGGCATCTGGGCGGCGCGGCCCTGGATACCTACGAGTGGGAGCCGCTGACGCCCGACAATCCTCTGCTGCCGCTGGCCCGCGAGCCGGAGATGAATGTACTGCTTACACCCCATACCGCGGCAGGGGCCGGATCGGGCTACGGCGGACGCGAACAAGACTACATCAATATTTCACGCCTGCTGGCCGGGGAGCCGTTGCGCTTTCGAGTTGTCTGAGCGTGAAGCCTGACGCAGAATCGGTGAATAGATTGCGTATGACGATATGGAGGATTCTATGCTATCAACCCACATCTTTGCGGCGCCGCCTTCCACGGAGGTAGAAGCGCACGTCCAGTGGTTGCGCCACGCCGCGCCGGAAACTGTCTTGGATGAGGCAGTGGCAAAGCTGCAGGAGGGCGTGCCCGAAGACGACCTCTGGGCCGCATCTGCCATCACTGCCTGTCGCTATGTGAACAACCAGGCCCACAACCTGCTCGGCTTCGTTTCTCACGCCATGATCGGTTGCGAAGACGCCAGGCGCCTGGCCCGGGGCCAACGCACCCGCACCCGCTATCTGCTCTTGCTCCAATCCATCTACCAGACCGTCCTCGATCTGCACGATCCCTGCTTTGCTCCCTACGAGTTGCTACCCCATTGGCCCGTCCACGAGGCCACCCCGGAGGAAAATATCGCCTGGCTGCGCCGGGACGTACGCGACGGCGAATACATGCGCGCCGACCATCGCTTCGTCGGGCTGGCCGAGTCCCTAAGTCGGGCCGAACTGATCGATCTCATGCTGGAAATCGGGTTGGAAGGCATGGTCACCGACGATCACACGATCATTTCGCCCGTCCTGTCGTTGGGCATGCTGGAGTTGACGGGCTGGGATGCCGGCTTTGACATGCTGCGCTGGGCCATTCGCTACAGCGCGAGCTTCCCCCGCAATTTTGCACCCTACGATCGAGCCCTCGAACTGCGACGTGACCACGGATTAGAGAACGGCCCGCAGACCCTGGCCTTCCAGCCCGATCGCGTCGAGCCGTTGCGCCATGCCCTCTATGCCGCCGAACCGGCCGACCGCCCCGAAATCGTCGCGCGAGGCATGGCCCGGGAGGGCCTCTCGCCCGACACGATCCTGGCCGCAGCCGCGCGGGCGGCCTGTGACATGTATCTCCGGGTCGAACCCGTGCCCCATGAGGACTTTGACGCCATCAGCCGGGAGGTTGCGCCGATTCATATCGGCAACTGTCTCAAAACGCTGCGCTCGGCCCTGGGCCACATGGCGCCGGCGACCCAGGCGCTGGCCGCGATTCAAGCCGGCAGCCAGATCGAGCGGGGGCCCAGCGTGCTCAATGCCGACTTCGAGTTTATCCCGTTTGTACCGGCCCCGGCCTATCCCTATGCCGCGGATGTGGCGGAGTTGACGGGGACGGCGCCCGGCGCGCTGCTGGAATTGCTGCCCGATCTCCTCTACGGTCATGAGTGCGGCCGCGCCACTGCCGCAGTCCGCGTCTATGCGGACACGGCCGGCGAGCCCGAGCCCCTCATCGCCGTGCTTACCGAAGTTGCCTGCACGGACAACGGCACGTTGCTCCACAACGTCAAACACCTCAATTCCATGGTCGGTGAATTCCGGCGTAGCGACCACCCCGACCGCTGGAACTTCCTCATGCAGGCGGCCAAGTTTATCAGCTGGTATGCCGGTCTGACCACCGACGGTTACGCGCGCGCGACGACGGCGCTGGATCGCTACGGGGTCGAGTGAGGGAACTCCAAGTCGACGACCGCCGGTCCTATGCTGGGTGAAATACGCAGTTTGTTGGCTACTGGGACAGGGCATGCCAATCACGAGCCGGCCCACATTGCCCAGATACGGCGCATGCTTGCGCCACACGGTTGATCGAAGACAGGTATCGTGACACGCATCGACAGCTTCACCCGACAATTGCGACGGGCGCTGATCTGGCTGGTTGTGGTCGCAGCAGGCGGCTGCGGCCCTTCAACCATGCCCAGCCCTACGGCAACGCCGCCCCCTCCGGCCGTATTGCCCGCGGGCGCGTCCGACCAACTCGCTGGGGCGATGACTGCCGCGCTCGAGTTCCTCATGAACCAGCACGACCCGACCACCGGGCTGCTGGTCGAATCGACCGTCGTGGCGACGAACACGCGCTGGATTGCTACGGATAACCGCCTGGCGGTGTTGGCTTTTTCTGCCGCCGGCCGCGAGCCGCCGCCCGGCCTACTGGAAGCGCTGGCGCCCCATGCCGGGGCCCGGCATGGCGTAATCGAAGTGTTGCAGGGCGACATCATGGACGATCCCATCCGCACGGCTGAGGCCATCACGGTGACTGAGTCGCCATTGGTGAAGCTGGAGCAGCGCACAGGTCTCGTGATGGAGGACTGGGAGGAATACGCGGATTTACTGCTCTATGCGGCGCTGGATGCAGCCAACCGTGATGATATGGCGCTGGCTTCGGCGCGCTATGCGGCTGCCATGGCGATGTTCGACGGTGCGGGCTTTGACGATTTGGCCTTTCGCGCGGAAAGCCGTTACGCAACCTACAAGAATGCCCTGGCCATCATCGTGGGTCAGCGCCTCGGTCTGCCCGTGCGCCAGGACGTTCTGGCGGCGCTTTTGGCCTCTCAAGCTGCGTCGGGCGGTTTCATCACGCGCTATGATCGCGCCCGGACGACTGACGACGATGCCAATACGGAGACGACGGCGCTGGCCGTGTTGGCGCTGGCGGCATTGCTGGATTGAGCCGGCCCACGCGCGCTGCCATTCAACCGTCAGGTGAGCGGACAGTTGGCCGTCATGCCCCAAATTCGCGATAGAAACGACGTAGAAACGGCGCCAGCACGCGGGCCGCTTCGGCCCTTTGCGCCAGTTCCGTCGGGTTGCTGCGCGCCAAATCCTCGCGCAGCGCGGCCGCGATGGCCTCTTCGTCCAGGCCGGTGACGTGGCCGTCCCGCAGCCGCCATGCGCCGTTGACCATGACGTGGCGCACGTGGCTCGCTTGCGCCCGGCGCAGTAAAAGCGTCAACGGGTCGAGCAGCGGCGAAGACCAGACGCCCTGCACGGCTTCCCAGTCCAACAGCACCAAATCGGCCAGGGCCCCCTTGCGCAGCACGCCCAGTTCGACATCCCCACCCAACGTAATGGCCGCACCGGTTTGGGCGCCGGCCTTTAGGAAAGCGGACGCCGACACAGTTGGCGCTTCGGCGCCGGGGCGATTGGCCAGCGTCCAGGCCAGGCGCAATTCGCGCAGGTAATCCTGATCGTCGTCCAGCGTGTGTCCATCCAGCCCGACACCGACCTGCACGCCCCCGGCCAGGAGTTCCGGGATGGGGGCCACGCCGCTGCGCAAGCGCAGGTTGCTGCTTGGATTGTGGGCGACGCCCACGCCCCGCTCGGCCAGCAGCGGGATGTCTTCCTCCTCGATCCAGACCATATGGGCCAACGTGAGCCAGGGTCCCAGCGCGCCGATGTCGTCCAAGTGGCGGATGAAGCTCGTATTCCAGCGCCGGTGGGCGTAAATGCGCTGATACTGGGTCTCCAGCATGTGCATCTGCACGCGCGTGCCGTGACGCCGGGCAAAATCGACGGCTTGCAGAACGAGTTCGTCACTGCACCACTGTCCGCCGGCGGGGCTGACCTGAATGTGGACCATGTGCTCGGCGGCATCGTGGTGGCGGGCAAAGAGTTCCTCACAGAGGGCGAAATAGTCATGGGCGTCCAAGGGACACGGCGCCAAGAAACGGGCCGCTGCCGCACGCGCGGTAGGAGGCAGCCCCGCCTCGAACAAGGCCCGGTCGCCATAGACCAGGGGATGCTGATCCACGATGGGCGGATGGAAGGCGACCCGCACGCCCGCGTCCCCATAGCCGCGCAGGGTTTCGGGCGCATCTTCGGCCATGCCCAGCCAATCGCGCGGGTTGTGGCTGTGGGCCGTCAACGTGACGCCGCTGTGCAGCAAGCGAATGCCTTCCCATGCAGCCTGTAGGTATGGGTCGAGCGCGGGCAGGGAATAGAGCCCCGGCAGCCAGATTTCCAGCAGGTCGTCGGGCGTTCCCAATGGCAACGAACCGATTCCCCGGCCGTGATCGTGGCTGTTCACCATGCCCGGCAGGAGGAAATACCCCGCGCCGCCAGCGAGGGTCGCGTCAGGATATGCTCGGGCCAGCGTTTCCCGATCGCCGACTGCGACGATACGATTGCCGTCCACCACCACCCCGGCATCGGGCAGCGGATCGGACTGGGCATCGAAAAGGGCGAGTTCTGCGTAGATGAGTTGGCACATGGGCGTTTGAATTGTCGATGGTCGATGGTCAATTGATAATCGACAATTG
>CAYZLP010000382.1:0-5404 GCA_964478635.1 uncultured Caldilineaceae bacterium | reverse complement strand
ATAGGGCGTAAAGGCCGCAAACTCCGCCGCGCACGTATCGACCTGATGGTAGGTGGGCGCGATGGCGTAGTGGCGGCGAAGGGCGCGAATGGTTGATTCGGAGATCGGCAGATCGAGCGATTGAGAGATTGGCTGTGCCGTTTCACCCGCCTCGACACCAATTCCCCAATCCCCTTCTCTCTCAATTTCTCCTGCTTGAAGCTTTCGATTCACCAACCGCGCCACCTGGCCATCGCTAAAGCCCAGCCGTTTGGCCTTGCGCAGGGTGGCGGCGTCCAGGCGATCGAGGGATTGCTCGAAGGCGATGATTTCGCCGATCTGGGCCACGAACCACGGATCGTAGCCCGTGAGCTGGCAGACCAGGGCCTGGCTGTCGCCCCGGGCCAGGGCTTCATAGACCGCAAAGAGCCGGTCCCGGTTGGGCTCGCGCAGGAGATCGTGGAGTTCGACCGTCGGTTCATAACCCTTGAAGTGGCCTTCCTCATCCCGCTCCATGGGGCCGAGACCATCCCGGCCGATTTCCAGGCTGCGTACCGCTTTTTGGAGCGCTTCCTTGAAGGTCCGGCCGATGGCCATGGCCTCGCCCACCGACTTCATCTGGGGACCGAGCGTGCGATCGACGCCGGGGAATTTCTCAAAGGCCCAGCGGGGGAACTTGACCACGACATAGTCGATGGAGGGCTCGAACGCGGCCACGGTCTGCTGGGTGATATCGTTCTTCAGTTCATCGAGCGTGTAGCCCACCGCGACCTTGGCCGCCAGCTTGGCGATGGGGAAGCCCGTGGCCTTGGAGGCCAGCGCGCTGGAGCGGGAGACGCGGGGGTTCATCTCGATGACGACGACGCGCCCGCTGTCGGGATCGACGGCAAATTGCACGTTGCTGCCGCCCGTTTCCACGCCGACCGCACGCATGATCAACCGGGCCTGGTTGCGCAGGCGCTGGTATTCCTTGTCCGTCAGCGTCTGGGAGGGCGCCACCGTGATGCTGTCGCCCGTGTGAACCCCCATGGCGTCCAGGTTCTCGATGGTGCAGACGACGACAAAGTTGTCGGCGCCGTCGCGCATGACTTCGAGCTCGTACTCCTTCCAGCCGATGAGGGATTCTTCGACCAGAACGGTATGGACGGGGCTTTCCTTCAGCCCCCACGCCACCTTCTCTTCGAACTCCTGGGGCGTGAAGACCGTGCCCGCGCCGCTGCCGCCCAGGGTGAAGCTGGGGCGGATGAAGAGGGGATAGCGGCCAATCTCATGGGCGATGCGGTGGGCCTCTTCCAGACTGCGGGCCACGCCGCTGCGGGGTGATTCCAGGCCGACCTCGTCCATGGTCTGTTTGAACAGCTCCCGATCTTCGGCAACCCGCATGGCTCGTAAGTTGGCGCCTAGGAGCTCCACGCCGTATTTGTCCAGAACGCCCGCTTCCGCCAGCGCGACGCCCAGATTGAGACCCGTCTGGCCGCCGACCGTGGGCAGGAGCGCGTCGGGGCGTTCGGCGTCGATGATGCGTTCCAAGACCTCGACCGTCAAGGGTTCGATGTAGGTCGCGTCGGCCAATTCGGGATCGGTCATGATGGTGGCCGGATTCGAATTGACCAGAATGATGCGATAGCCTTCCTGGCGCAGGGCCTTGCACGCCTGGGCGCCCGAGTAGTCGAACTCGCAGGCCTGGCCGATGACGATGGGCCCGGAGCCGATGATCAAAATGGAGGAGATGTCAGTGCGTTTTGGCATGATATTCTCTGCTCAGTAAAGTTTGGAAGAACGGATATCAACGGTTCCCCGCTGATAATCCATTCTCAATTCATCATTTCCCATTAATTGTTTGCCGTGCTCCATGTTGCCGTTGCGCGGCCCAACAACTAAAATGATCCTTTGCGCTCGCTAGTGAATCCCGCCAGAAATCCTCATTCAGTTGCGACCAGCGGTAGAAGTGCCGGATTTCTGTCGTGGTACTGGTGCTGAGCACCGTCGAAGCATTCACGCCGATCTGTACTAGAGCGCCTAATCCTCGGCGGTCGTGGCACCCGCCTCAACAAAACACAGGAGTCTTGCAGCATGAGTATGGACAGTGCAGTACAGCGCCAACGCCAGTTGGCCCTGCGGGAGGATCTGGCCGGCCTGCTCCGAATGGCGGTCATCGTCGTCTCCTTCTACATTGGGGCCCAGTTGGTGGCCGACATTGCCAGCTTGAAGATCGGCATCGTCTTCGGGCTGGCGGTCGACATGGGCACCTTCATCTATCCTATCACCTTTACCCTGCGCGACGTTGCGCATAAGGTGATCGGCAAACGCAATACCCGGGTCATGATCGTCATGGCGGCTGTGGTCAATCTCTTCATGGCCGCGTATTTGTCCTGGTCCGCTTCGGTCCCCGGCGATCCCTCGTGGGGATTGGCCGAGGCTTACAGCGCTATCCTGGCCCCGGTCTGGCGCATCGTCATCGCCTCCATCGTGGCCGAAGTGATCAGCGAGCTGATCGATACGGAAGTCTATCACTGGTTCGTGACCCGGGTGACCACTCGCTACCAGTGGCTGCGCGTTCTCGTCAGCAATTCGGTCAGCATTCCCATCGACAATGCCATCTTTGCCATCGGCGCCTTCGCCTGGACCCTGCCCTGGGTCGTAGTCTGGCAGATCTTCGTCTTCAATCTCGTCGTCAAGTATGCCGTCACCCTGGTCAGCCTGCCCCTCATCTACGTTACGCCCGATCGGGATGACTGGATTGAGCAGTGATGGACCGCGGATAATGCGGTTCATAGGCAAGAAAAACGCCCGGTAGGCAGGTGCCTCCGGGCGTTTTGCATCACATGAATGCGGACATAGGACTTCGACGTTGCTGTCTCTGCGTGAATACCACGACAGAAATTCGGCGTTCCCAACCGGGTGAGAAGCTGACTAGCATTTCTGTCGGGATTCCCTAGTCGTCAGCGGCTCGTTCCCACGGGACGGTAGACGGTTTCGTCGATTGCCTCCGGTGCACTGCTGGGCTGTGCCTGACCGGCGGCAGGCCTCCTGACTTGCTGTTGGGGAATGGCCGGGCGCTGCTTCGTCCCGCAGTATACGCAGATCTCCCATTCATTGCGCACCAGATTGCTGCAGCTCGGGCAGGCATGCTGCAGTTGGCTGTGGCAGTTGGGGCAGAAAACCCAGTTGTCCTTCACGGGAATACCGCAGGTGTGGCAGGCCAGCGTCTCTTCCAGCTCGCGCAGCAGGGCTTCTTCCTCCAGGGCGCGGTCGTACGTATCGGCCAGCGTGCTTTTGGGGCGAATCATCAGGTAGAGAACCCAGCCGACGATGGGAAAGACCATAACCAGGACAACGGCCAGCACGATAGCCAGCCAATCCCGGGTACGCGAGCGAATATCGTTAAAGGTCCAGATGCCCATGGCCACCCAGAAGGCAAACAAAAACGCCCCCAGAATGGCGACGATGACACCGGCAATTGTTGCAATTGTATTGACAAATTCAGGCGACATCTACCATTTTCTCCCCGATACGGGCCAAACTCGCTCGATTATAGCCTACAAACCGGGGAAAACCCAAAATGGTTCCCCGTAACAGCAGGCGTTGCTGGAATTGGATCTAATGGACCGCGGATTTCGCAGATGAGGCGGATCAAGGCTGATTCCTGTGTGGCAGCATTCTATGCCGATCCGGGTGCCATGCCTGATTCTTGCACAAACTCTTTTGGCAGGCTAGACTGGGGGACATGGCAAACCAAGCCGCCTCGCCACAGAAGAGCGCCCCGTCCGCTAAAGCCGAGCATGCCCGGCCAACACCTATGGGTCAATTCTGGTCCCTGCTCGACCGAACCGGGCTCTTCGTCCCGGTGACTTTTCTGCTCTTCATGTTCTGGCGCGCGCCCCATCTGGATCCCCAGGACTGGGACTACGATGAGGGCATCAACCTCATGAAGGCCATGCTCCTGGGCCGGGGCTTCACCCTTTACCGCGAAATCTGGAGCGACCAGCCTCCCTTCCTGACGGCCCTGCTGGTCGGCTGGACCCAGCTTTTCGGGGAGACGGTCGCAAGTACCCGGATCCTGATCATGCTCTTTGCCGCGCTGCTGCTCTGGGCCCTCTACCTGGCCATGCGGGCGTCGGTCTCGGCCGCCGCCGCCATTGTGGCGCTGCTGCTCCTGCTGATCAGCGAATATTTCCTGCGCCTTTCGGGGGCCGTCATGATCGGCCTGCCCGCCCTGGCGTTGGCCACAACCGCCGCGGCCATGCTCGTGACCGGGCGGCAACCCCTCGGCTGGCTGCGCATTGCCGCCGCCGCCATCGTCCTGGCGTTTGCGCTGCAGACCAAGCTGATCGTGGCCCTCATGGGGCCGGCCTTGGGCGCCTACTTTCTTTTCGGGCCATCCGGCGCCGGGAGCGTCTCCTGGCGAAAACGGATTCTTCAGGCTCTCTTCTTCGGGATGGTCGCGTTCGGGACGTTTGTCCTGATCGCCCTGCCCTTCAACGCACTGCAGCCCGAACAACTGATCGGCACCCATTTCGGCGCACAGACGTGGCAACAGACGCTCTTTCTGGCCGAGCGTTCCGAATTCCTCCCCAATTTCTTCCGCCAGCACTGGGTCTATCTGATCGTGGCCGGAATCGGTGTCGCGACCGGCTGGCGCCGGCAGTGGCGCGATCTGCTCTTCCCGCTGGTCTGGTTTGTGACGACGCTCCTGGCCCTTACCGTCCATCGGCCCCTTTGGTATCACCACGTCATCCTGCTGACCGTGCCGCTCTGCTGGCTCTGCGCCTACGGAGTCGAGACCTGGGTCCGATTTTTCCGGGCATTGGGCGACGATCCACGGAACCTCCAGCCCCGGGTCGCCTTCTTGGTGGGCAGCGCCGTTCTCCTGGCCCTTGCGGTCACCATGCTGCCCGTCTCGCTGGAGCACCGTCAGGAAGACCAGATGCGCGTCAACCGGCCCAACTACATTCCCCACATCATGGAGCGCTTTACGGAGGACGCGGCCCAGACGCCGGCCTGGGTCTTCACGGATCATCCTTTCTACGCCTTTCAGGCCGGGCTGCCTGTACCGCCGCCCATTGCCGCCATCAGTCGCAAACGCATCGAAACGGGCATCATCACCCAGGAGGCCATGGTGCAGGTGCTCAACGACTATGCGCCGCGCTATGTGATCCTGGAGCGCTTCACCCACTCCTACAGCGAGCCCTTCATGCAGATCATCAACGAGCGCTACGACCTGGTGACCGAGATCGAACCGGGCCGCTACTATCGCCTCAAGGCCGGCTACGACTTCCCGCAACCGCCGCCGAATTGAGATTCGTCAAGGCGCGGACTTCCCGGAAGAGGTCAGCTCATCCCGGAAAGTGCAGCCTGCATTGACCTCTTTCGGGAAGTCCGGGCCAAACCTTTGCCTTCTCACCCGCGGCGCGACTATAATACG
>CAYZLP010000381.1:0-5411 GCA_964478635.1 uncultured Caldilineaceae bacterium | reverse complement strand
AGATTGCGGTCGGTGTCGGGCGGGAGGATGGCGTTCTGCGTATCTGGACGCCGTAAGAAGTGCATCATGTCGTTTTGGTCGATCAGTGTTAATCCTTTCACTCTGATACATTGCGGCGTCGCAAGAAATTCAGTAGTTCACGATTTGCCACAAAACGAGATTCTTCACTGGTCTTTCGCCATAGAGACGATGCCAGTTTGACCCGTTCAGAATGACAAATCGTGAACTACTGAAATTGTCTGTGCTAGCTTCTCTGCTGTTTGCCGGCGAACGTAATCACGAATTGCGCGCCCCGGCACCGGCGATCAATCACGCCCGACGATGGCCGGCGCCTAACGCTCCTGCATCAACCAGAGGCCCAGGCATGCGCTCAGAGCAAGTTCGATACCCTTTGAGACCAGGCCTACGAATGAATAGTGGACGGCTGAGTGCATAGCGAAATAGCCGACAAAGGTAACGAGAGTATAGATGAGGAGGGCCAGGATGAGCATGATCGTGCGCCGCTCATGATCCGGACCGATTGGCACAAAGAGAAGCACCAGCAGCGAGGCAGTGCCAAGACCATTGAACAGCAACAGTAGATCGCCGTTCAGACCAAGCAGGAAGTGGAGCATGGCCGTGCTGGCGCCCAGACCAGCAACTGCAAGCTGCAAGGGACCAGGTCTATGCGTCGGCAAGAAATACAGTAAACCTGTGACAACCAAGCCACACACAACCGACATGACAATCAGTGTGACTGATGCCGCCGACGGCGCTGAAACGGCCGCGACACCTTCTGTCGCGGCCTGGCCCCCATCTGCGAAGGCGATTGACGGGAGCAATAGAGCCGCCATTACAGAGATGATCATGACGAAATTCGCTTTACGCAACATTCTGGAACTCTCTACTGTACAGAGCGAACCGCTAGCCGCATTTCCTGCACTGCCATATCAAATCCAACACTTTAGCCGCTGTTCAGGTCTTCCCTAGCAGGATCTCGCGGCTTCGTTGACGGAGACGGCGCACCACCTTAGACTGTTGGCGACACGGTAACGAGTGCGCGAAAAACAGCATTACATGTATGCTCGTGCAGGTTCAGGACATGCAACAAAGCGGTCAGATACCCGTGCGCACGACCAGGAGACCCGACCTACAATCGAACCAAACAGGAGTGCCGCCGCCTTTGTGACGCGGCATGGGGCTGGTCGTTCTGCTGCTTGGTCTAGCTTGGGTCCATTATAGCAGGCTGCCCGCCGAAGACGTCTTTTCGTTTATATTGTACCGCGTCCTCATACCGGTATAGACTATCTTGGATACCGTACCGTTGCCGGTGATCGGTGCGTGGTTCGTTTTAGCGTTGTGGCAGTTTATCTGCAGAGTCTGAAACAGTTCCCCTTCTGTATCCTCACAATCCCTCCTGATACATTGAATGACCTGTCGTCGAACATTACGCTTGAAGATGCCTATCATTAGAAGATACGCTGAATTCGCTTTTTTCATTCAACAACCCGGCAAGAAACTAAGGAAACAAACGGGGTAGCCAGCATGAATCAAGAACATAAATCGAGCTATGGAATATTCGCAGCCATGATCGGCACGGCCATGGTGGCAATGTTCGCAATGACCTATCTGAACAGCTATGAATTCTCCCATGTGCGCTGGAGTGAGACGCGCGTCTACATGACATTCCTCATGGGCGCAGCCATGGCCGTCATCATGCTTAGCTTTATGCTGGGCATGTATGCCAATACGAAAATCAATCTGGCGATCTATATCGGTAGTCTCGTCGTGTTTGTGGGCGCACTCTTCCTGGTCCGCAGCCAGACGACGGTACAAGACCGGTCCTACATGAAAGCCATGATCCCGCATCACTCCATCGCCATCCTGACGAGCGGACGTGCTCAGATCGATGACGTGCGCGTGCGGGAGCTCGCGGATGAGATCATCGCGGCACAGCGCCGTGAAATCGATGAAATGAACTGGTTAATCGAGGACATCCGTGAAAACGGGCCGGCCATAACCCAGGGCGAAGCCGAGGCCCGTCCGGTTCCCGACTTCGGGGCCAGTCCGTAACGATAGCATTTAACTGTGGACGATATGTAGCCAAGGAGAAAATATTATCATGGGTTGGCATAATGGGTGGGGCATGATGGGTAGCGGATGGTTCTTTTGGCTCTTGCTCCTGATCCTCATCGGACTGATCGTTTGGTTGTTCATACGATCTGCTTCAGCCCAAGCCGAGCGTTCCGGTCCGTCGCGCACCAATCAAGAAACGCCGCTGGAAATCCTACAGAAACGCTACGCGCGCGGCGAGATCAGCCAGCAGGAATACCAGCAGCTGCGCGGTGATCTGGAGACGTAACGCATGGCAACGGTGGAAGCCCAAATCGAATCGCTTCACTGGAGAATCTTTTGAACGATCACAATCATCCTACACCGCGGTCAGACCACGATTGTGCATGTTGCCGAATCTGCAATTTGGAGCATGTCTCGCACGCTGGCCATGAAGGACACCAAGACCACGACGACCGTCGTGAACATCTGACCGATGGCCACCATACTTCACACGATAGCCAGGTGGATCATGAACGCCATGGTGGTCAAGACCACGCAGGCCATGAGATCATGTTTCGCAATCGCTTCTGGGTCAATCTGGCGCTCAGCATCCCGGTCATTCTCTATAGCCCGGCGATTCAGACGTGGTTCAATTACACGGCGCCCGCTTTTCCAGGTAGCCAATTGATCGTGCCTGTGCTGTCGACGATCATCTATATTTATGGTGGCTTGCCATTCCTCCGCATGGCGACTTGGGAGTTGAAGGCAGGGAAACCCGCCATGATGACGCTCATTTCGCTGGCAATCAGTGTTGCCTACTTCTACAGCATGGCGACTCTCTTCTGGAACATTGGCCAGGATTTCTTCTGGGAATTGGTTACTCTGATCGACATCATGCTGCTGGGTCACTGGTTGGAGATGCGCAGCGTGCGCCAGGCCTCCGGTGCGCTGGATGCATTGGCCCAGCTCCTGCCGGACACAGCCGAAGTCGTGACGGCAAATGGGCGAGTCGAAGAACGCCCGGTCGGCGGCCTCCAAACCGACGACGTCGTGCTGGTTCGCCCCGGCGCCAGTGTGCCGTCCGACGGTATCGTTATTGATGGCGCCTCAGACGTCAATGAGGCCATGGTGACGGGTGAATCCAGGCCGGTGGAGAAACAGACCGGAGCATCGGTCATTGCGGGTACGGTGAATGCCGGAAACGGCAGTTTGCGCGTACGGGTGACCGCTGTCGGGGACGAAACTGCCCTGTCCGGCATTATGCGTCTCGTGGATGAGGCGCAGCGAAGCAAGTCAGAAACCCAGCTATTGGCCGATCGGGCTGCATCGTTCCTGTTCTATGCAGCCGTCGCCGCCGCCCTCATGGCCGGCATGGCATGGACGCTTGCCTATGGCGGAGTAAATACGGAGGTCGTTGCGGTCATCGTAACCGTGTTGGTCATTGCCTGTCCCCATGCACTGGGACTGGCCGTGCCGCTCGTAGTGGCCAACACCACTGCGCTTGGCGCCAAAAACGGCATCCTCATTCGGGATCGCCAGGCAATGGAAACTGCCAAGGATTTGGACGTCATCACCTTCGATAAGACCGGTACGCTTACCAAGGGCGAGATCGGTGTTGTCGATATTGCCGTCGAGGGTGGGATGTCTCCGAACACAGCGCTAGCCATCACCGCCGCCGTAGAGGCCGATTCGGAACACCCAATCGCCCGTGCTATTCGCGATTCCGCTGAGAAGCAACAACTGGATCTGCCTGAAATCACTGGGTTCGAGATTCTCAAAGGACGAGGCGTCCAAGCAACTTCCGATGGAACCCAGATCTACGTTGGTGGCCCTCGGTTGCTGGAGTACCTGGCAATCGCGCCGTCTCAGGCATTGCTCGAATTTGCCCAAAAATCCGGCACCAAAGGGCAATCCGTTGTCTATCTGGTGCGCGAACAGACGGTGGTGGCCGCGTTCGCCCTGGCCGACGTCATCCGGGAAGAGAGCCGTGCGGCCGTCGCGGCGCTGCACGATATTGACATTGAAGTCGCCATGCTTACCGGCGACAGTCAGGAAGTAGCCGACGCTGTGGCGGAAATTTTAAAGATCGATCAGACCTTCGCTGAGGTCCTGCCGGCCGACAAGGATCAGAAAATAATCGAACTGCAACGCCAGGGCAAGATGGTGGCGATGGTGGGTGACGGGGTCAACGACGCGCCTGCGCTGACCCGCGCCGATATCGGGATCGCCATCGGCAGCGGGACTGATGTAGCGGTTGAGTCGGCCGGACTGATTTTGGTCAAGAGCAACCCGCTTGATGTCGTGCGCATCGTCAAATTGAGTCTGGCAAGCTATCGCAAACAGAAGCAGAATATCTGGTGGGGCGCCGGCTATAACATTTTGATGATCCCACTGGCCGCGGGCATCCTCGCACCGCTTGGCTTCGTTATGCCGCCTGCACTCGGCGCCGTACTCATGTCGGCCAGCACAATCATCGTAGCCATCAACGCCCAAACACTACGCCGCACAAATCTGAATGTTGCGTCCGCATGATCCCTTTATGGTTTGGGTCGCCATCTGGGGTGGATCCCAGAAGTCGGACTCAGGGGTCGGTGTTATAACGACAGCATGGACACCCGGATGCCGCGCCGCTGGCGGCTATGACCGAACCGGCGCATCTGCTGAGTTTGTTTGGGATTCTCGCGCCGGACGACCAGCACGTATCCGTACCCCGGCACCTGGCCGGTCATTCTTGCTCCGATCCCGAGATGTTAAGGTGACGAAAATAGGAGAAGATGTGCGACCAAATGAGGAGAAAATGAGCCATGAACGATCAGGTACGCGATGGACAGCTTGTTCACATTGTCACGTTAGACTGCAAAGATGCAGAACATGCAGCCCAGTGTTTATCGGCGCTCGCCAATTATGGCAAACCTGACGCGCTCGCCTTCAACTGCGTGTCCTACGAGTTTGGCGTGAGAGAGGATACCCCGGACACGATCTATATCGTGGAGCGCTGGAATCGTTGGCAAGATCTGGACGCCTTGTTGGTCGAGAAGGTCGTCCCTGCGCTCCCAACGTATAATCAACTTCTGAAACGTCCCTTTGATGATCCGACAACGGACACACTGCGCATCAACCTCGTTGGGGGTTGATTCACTCACTACAATGTGACCTCAAGGCGTAAGCGTGAATCACGCCCGGCATGCCTTCCTGCACGATCGCTGCATTTCACAAAAACGTCGGGTCTGTCGAGACCGACGTTTTTGTGCGTCCAAGTGGTCCCGTCCCTGTAGCGGGTTTTCTTATGGACGTTACGCGGTTGAGCCTTTTGCACACACCCAGAAGCCATGAACGCACTGAAATGTGCTGAGCCTGATTACATCAATTCCTTCGTG
>CAYZLP010000380.1:0-5422 GCA_964478635.1 uncultured Caldilineaceae bacterium | reverse complement strand
TCAACGAAGTCTTTGCCGGCGTCCGGCGGATTCTCCGCCAAGGGGGCCTCTATCGGCTTGAATTCGGCAATCCCCTGGCCATACCCCTGGACGAGCGGCATTGGAACGGTGTCGGCTATCCCCTCAATCGACCCTATGGGAACGGAGAAATCGTCTTCGCTGAGGCCGGATGGGATGTGGCCGACGAAGAGGGTCAGGTACAGATCGTGGAGGGACCACGCGAGTTCATTCATACGCTGGGCACGGTCCTCACCGGTCTGGCCACCCACGGCTTTCGCCTGCTGGGCCTCTGGGAATTCACGGAACCCGAGCCCAATCCCCGACCCGGCACCTGGCAGCACTATACCCAGGTCTGCCCGCCCTGGTATTCCGTCTGGCTTCAACTCGACCGCGACAGCCTCGCTTTGCGATGACCCCTTGACAATTGGCGCCGATCGGTTTACACTGAGTTAGTAAATTCAGTTAATTAAGTAAACCCACCACAGACCGGTCGCGTCCATGCAAAAAGCCACCCGGCAGCAGACCAAGGATCACAATACGCGTCTGATCTTGAAGACGCTCTTTGAAACCGAGCCCATGAGTCGGGCCGACATCGCCCGGGCCACCCGCCTCACGCGCCCGACGGTCTCCAGTATCATCGCGGAGCTTATCGAAGCCGATTTCGTGCAAGAAACGGGCACGGGACCGTCCGCAGGCGGCAAGCCGCCCATCATGCTCGCGATCAACCAGGATGCCTATCACATCATCGCCGTCGATCTCGGCAGTCGTGATTTCCGGGCGGCCCGCACCAACCTGCGTGGTGATATCGTGCAAAGTGTTGAAGTGCCGGCCGAGGGCGCACCCGATGGCGACCGCAGCTTGGAGCTGACCATGCAGATGATTGATGCGCTGCTGGCGGCCGCCAGCGCACCGGTCCTGGGCATCGGGCTGGGCGCGCCGGGCGTGATCGATCCCCATGAAGGCGTCGTCCGCCGCGCCGTCAACCTGGGCTGGACCAATCTGCCCATTCGGGAGTTGCTCGAGGCGCGTTATGGCCTTACGACTCATGTGATCAACGACAGTCACGCTGCTGCCCTGGCCGAATACATGTTTGGCGAACCCAGAATGAGCAACAACCTGATCCTGATCAAGCTGAGCCAGGGCATCGGCGCGGGCATCATCCTCGACGGCCAACCGCTCTACGGCGACGGCTTCGGCGCCGGCGAAATTGGGCATCTCGTGGTCCAAACCGAAGGGGAACGGTGCAGTTGCGGCAACCGGGGCTGCCTGGAAACCGTTGCTGGAACCCGTGCGCTCCTGCACCGCGCCCGGGCACTTGAGGCGCCCGGGCTGACCTGGGCCGCATTGGTGGCCCGTTATCAAGCCGGGGACGCCGCCATAGCCGCCATGGTGGCGGAAGCTGGAAAGGCGCTGGGCGTTGCGGTTGCCAGTCTCATCGCGGCCTTCAATGTCGAGACCATCGTCTTCGCCGGACGCATGACCGAGTTGGGTCTGCCCCTGTTGGAGATGATCGAGCAGGAGGCGCGCCGCCGCGCCCTACCCAACATGGTCGACGAAACGGCGCTGAGCTTCTCCACCCTAGGTCCGGAAATGGTGCAATTGGGCTGTTCGGCCCTCATTCTCCAACAGGAGCTGGGTGTCGTCTGATGGATACCCCTGTCGATTTAATCGGATTGCCCCTCTATATCGGGCTGGACATAGGCGGCACCAAAGTCGAAGCGTGGGCGGTCGATAGCCGGCTCCAAGTGCGCGGGCAGGCAGTGGCGCCGACCCGGAGTGAATCCTTTGAAACGGTGCTGACAAGCATCCGCGAGGCTGTTGACGGCGCAATTGCGGAAACCGGCCTGGCCGGACCTGCCATTGCGGCCATTGGCGGCGGCGTGCCCGGCCAGGTGGATCACGCCACGGGCGTTGTGCGCCATGCCGTCAATCTCCATTTGGTCCATGAACCTCTGGGCGAACGGCTCGCGAATCATTACGGCTGTCCGGTGGTGCTGGAAAACGATGTGCGCCTGGGAGCCTTCGGGGCCTTTCACTACTTGCGCCGCCACGATCCGGCCCGCTTCCGCGGGTTGAACAGCCTTGCCTACATCAGCATCGGTACCGGTCTCGCCATTGGCCTGGTGATCAACGGCAGCCTCTACCGAGGTAGTCGCGGCATGGCGGGCGAATTGGGTCACGTCCAGGTCGAACCGGATGGTCCCCGCTGCAACTGCGGCGGATACGGCTGCGCCGAACAATATATCTCCGGCCCCGGCCTGGCGCGTTTGGCCCGGCAGCGCCTCGCTGAGTTTCCGGCCAGCAGCCTCCACGGGGCAGAAGGCGCAGTGAGCGCACGCACGATCTTTGAAGCGGCGGCAAAGGGCGACGGAGCAGCCCTGGCCCTGGTGGATCAATTCAGCGGCTGGATCGCGCGCCTCCTCTTCAACGTCGTGCTGGCGTATGACGCTGCCTACCTCGTACTGGGCGGCGGGATCACCAAGGCAGGACCGGTTCTGCTCGACGCGGTCTTCAGGCGCATCGACCAGCTCCGCGCCGACCTGCCCCTGGCGCAGCTTCTGCTCGATCCGGAGCAGGTTGTGGTGATACCAGATCAGAACATGGGCATCTGGGGGGGCATTTCCCTAGCCACCGAAGCCCGGTTGAACCAAGCGCTCGTGACAGAAAAAGCCGGCCGCCTGCGTCTGCCATGATGGCAGCAGGCGACCGGCCCTGTCGGAGCTTCATTTTAGCTTTCAGGAGAAAATCATGATGGCGGCGACTGCCTTCGCATCCCTACAGAAAAGCAATCTCTACCGTGAAATCCACGAGCAGCCCGTTTCCCTGGCTCGCTTCCTCAGCCAGGGCCGGCCGGCGGTTGCAGGCCTGGTCGAGGCAATCCGCGCCCGGGAGATCACGCACGTCGTGATTGCCGCCCGGGGTACGAGCGACAATGCAGGCCGTTATGCCCAATATCTGCTCGGCGCCCACAACCAGCTCATCGTCGCGCTGGCCACGCCGAGTCTCTTCTCCATCTATCAGCAACCGCCCCACTTCCACAATGCGCTCGTCCTGGGCATCAGCCAGAGCGGCAAGAGCCCGGACATCGTGGCCGTCATGGACGAGGCCAAGCGGCAGGGCGCGCTGACGGCCGTCATGACCAATGCGCCCGATTCCCCCCTGGCCAACGAGGTCGACCACGTTATCGACATCCTGGCCGGTCCGGAGCTTGCGGTGGCCGCCACCAAATCATATACCAACGAATTAGCGGCCGTCGCCCTCCTCAGCGCGCTCTTGACCGGTGAAGAGACCCGGCTCGACGAGCTTGACACGGCGCCGAGCGCAGTCACGCAGACCCTCCAATACAGCGAACAGATTGCGCAGCACGCCCAGCGCTATCGCTACATGAATCGTTCGGTCATCATCGGCCGGGGCTACAACTTTGCCACCTCCTTCGAACTCGCGCTCAAGATGAAGGAGCTGACCTACACCCTGGTCGAGCCCTACAGCAGCGCCGACTTCCTCCACGGCCCCATGGCCATGATCGAAGAGGGATTCCCGGTGCTGGTCATCGCGCCTTCGGGCGTGATGCTCCCGGAAATGGACAGCTTCGTCGACACCCTCAAAGCGCGGGGCGCGGAGGTTCTGATCATCAGCGACGACGATGCGCTGCTGGGCAAGGCGCGCACGCCCCTGCCCCTGGCCGAAAGCGTACCTGAATGGCTTTCCCCCATTACAGCCATCGTGCCGGGCCAGCTCTTTGCCATGCACCTGGCCCACGCCCGGGATTACGACGTCGACGCGCCCCGGGGCCTGCGCAAGGTGACGGAAACGCGCTAGTAAATCCCGGCGGAAATAAGTCGACGGTTGCTACCAGAGGCAGACCTGCCCTAATTCCGCCGTGGTACTGGTGCTGAGCTTAGTCGAAGCATTTACGCCGCAGTGTACTAATGCTTCGTTAACCAGAATCTTGCGCTTTCATTGGTGCGCTCGCACACGGGATGCCGGCGTCTTCAAAATAACAAGAATCCCCTTAACTGAGCACTAGAACCTGTTGACATTGTACGTACCAGGCCGACAGTCTCGCTGCAACGTCCCCGGCACGGACCAGAACTAGTTCGGTCACCGGAGTGGCACTGGTCTGTGCCGGGGACGTGACGGCTAGATGTCAATGGGATCTAGCGTCTACCGTGTCACATAGACCGCGGACGAGGCTGATGCAGGAGATACACGCGGATATTCATCCTCCTTGACCCCACCGCCATTCCCGCCTACACTACCCTCAGCGAACCAACCATTAACCACCGCCCTCGACCCGCGTATGCTCGACGACATCCTACTCAACCTGGCCGCCGGCCTGGCCCAAACCATCTTCGAAGCCCTCGCCGACGACACCGCCCACCGCCTCGCCGATCCACAACGGCGTGCGCTCCAACGCGCCTACTGGGACGTGCTGACCGCGACCCTGCGCCCCATCGCCCGGGATCTGCGCGACGCCAGCGGCGAAGAGAGCGAAGCCGACCTGGAACTCGTGGGCCAGGTGCTTCAAGACCTCGTCCAGCAGCCCGCCGCGCGGGAAGAACTGCTCGACGTCGCCTTACGCAACCGTCCCCTGGACCTGGCGCGCATGCAGACCCGCTTCGAAGCCATCCGCGGCCCGGCCCGCCTGCAAAGCCTCCGCTTCGGCACACGCCGCCGTCCCTTCGATCTGGTCGCTATCCTGGGCGCCTTCGAGACTGCCCTGCGCAGCACCATCGACGAGGCGGCCAAAGAGCGAGAGAGCCCCCTCCACGAGTGGTGGACCGTGGGCGTCCTGCGCGAGGTACAGGATGCTGCACAGGCGACCCGCCAGGGCATCCAGGACGTCCAGGAAAACCAACGCGCCCTCGACGCAAAATTCGACGACCTGCGCGGCAAGCTGGTAAGCGGCAAGCCTTTGCCCCTCTACGTCAACGTGCCGGCCCTGCCCCAGCACTTCCTGGGCCGCGACGCGCTCGTCGAGATCCTTGTCGACCGTCTCCTCTCCGGCCAGACTACCGCCCTCTCCGCCGACGGCCTTCCCGGCGTGGGCAAGACGACGTTGGCCGTGGCGCTGGCGCGGCACCCGCGGGTGCTGGCCCACTTCCGCGACGGCGTCCTCTGGGCCGGCCTCGGCCGCATGCCCGACGTCGCCTCCATCCACGCCACCTGGGCCGACCACCTGGGCGTCCAGATCACCGACACGGCCGACCCCCTGGAACGCCTGCGCCGCCTGAACGCCGCCATGGGCCAGAAGCGCCTGCTCATCGTCCTCGACGACGCCTGGCAGGCCGCGCCCCTGGAGCATCTGCGCGCCACCGGTCCCCACGTGGTCCAGATCCTCACGACCCGGGACCGCGCCATCGCGCGCCAGTTCGCCGGAGCCCAGCAGGAGATCACGGTCCCCACCCTCGCCGAAGAGCCC
>CAYZLP010000379.1:0-5422 GCA_964478635.1 uncultured Caldilineaceae bacterium | reverse complement strand
CAATTTACCGCCAATAGACCGCGGAACAAACCGGATACGGCGGATTGAGACGGATACCCTGCGAAAAATCCGCGTGATCGTTCGACAAGCTCACGACAAGTCCGTCTTGATCTGCTAAATCCGCGGTCTATTCGTAATTGTTTGTTACTCGCGCCCCACTTTTTGACATTGGCGCCGGCCATCCGGTATATTGTGCGATACGCATGGGCGAATAGCTCAGCTGGTTAGAGCGCCTCGCTTACACCGAGGAGGTCAGGGGTTCGAGTCCCTTTTCGCCCACAGATCATGAACACGATTCGTGACAATTTCATGTCATGAAGCGGCCATGAGTACTGAAAGGTCGACCTGCTGGTCGGCCTTTTTCGTGGCCGCCTCTTGTCCGTTTTGAACCTCCAGGCGGGGATCCGCGTCACGCTGTCCAAGGGCTAGACGCCGCTTGAAACCATGCCGTATAATGAGCCCATGACCGATTTCGCTCCAGGCTCCGTCAAGCCTGAAACGCTCCAGTCCGAATATCGCAAGTTGCCCGCCGTCGATGCGGTGCTGCGGCGCGATGCCGTCGCTTTGCTGATTGCCGAGTACGGCGAAGAGGCAGTCACCGCGACCTTGCGGGACTTGCTGGCCGAGGCACGGGAGGCCATAGCGGGCGGGGCTGCGGCGCCGGCCGCCAGCGGTTGGCCGGAACGAATCGCGGCGAGGCTGGCAGTTCGGGAACAGCCCTCACTGCGCCCTGTCGTCAATGCCACCGGCATCATCATTCACACCAATCTGGGCCGCGCGCCCTTGAGTGACAGAGCGCGTCGGGCCATGGATGCGGCGGCGATCGGCTACAGCAATTTGGAGTACGCACTGGATGAAGGCAGGCGCGGCAGTCGCCACGCCCATGCCCGCCGGCTGCTGGCGGAACTGACCGGCGCAGAAGATGCCATGGTGGTCAACAACAATGCCGCCGCCGTCTATTTCGTCTTGAACGCCCTCTGCTCCGGACGGGAAGTGCTCATCAGTCGAGGAGAATTGGTCGAGATTGGCGGCGGTTTTCGCATCCCCGATGTACTGCGCCAGAGCGGCGCCATCCTGGCCGAGGTGGGCACGACCAATCGCACGCACACACGTGACTTCAGCCAGGCCCTGGGGACCGAGACCGGCGCCATCTTGCGCGTGCACAGCAGCAACTTCCGCCAGATCGGGTTTGTGGCTCAGCCGGGCCTGAACGAGCTGGCCGAATTGCTTCATGATTTGAAGACGGACACAGGTCAGCGCCCCCTGCTCATCGACGACCTGGGCAGCGGAACGTTGCTCGACACCCGGCCCTTTGGCCTGGCGCCCGAACCCATGGTGCAGGAGAGCATTGCCGCCGGCGCCGATCTGGTCACCTTCAGCGGCGACAAGCTGTTGGGCGGTCCGCAGGCCGGGATCATCGTCGGCCGGGCATCCTTGTTAGAGATGCTGCGTCACCACCCCATGGCCCGCGCGCTGCGTGTCGACAAGCTGACGCTGGCCGCGCTGGAAGCGACGCTCCAGAGCTACCGCCGAGGGCGCGCGCTGGAAGAGATACCGGTCTGGCGCATGATCGGCGCTTCCGCCGCCGAACTGGAAGCCCGGGCCCACCGCTGGTGCGAAGCGCTGCGCGCGGCAGATATCGACGCTGCGGTGCAGCCAGGAGAAAGCGCGGTGGGCGGCGGCAGTCTCCCCGGCGAGACCTTGCCGACTTTCCTGCTGACGCTCACGCCGGCGCGACCGGAAGCAATGGCCGCTCAGCTTCGCCAACTGGAAACGCCGATTGTCGGTCGCATTCAGCAGGACCGGCTCCTGTTTGATCCGCGCACGGTACGCCCCGATCAGGAAACATCGCTGTTGGATGCGCTCATAGCTGCCAGCAGCACCGACGGCATGACGCGAGCGACCGGCAATGGAATGCGGCACGATGGCTGACCGTGACGAGCTGGTCTTCCTGAAACTGGGCGGCTCGCTGATCACGAACAAGCGCCGGCCCGAATCACCCCGCCTGGACGTTATCCGGCGGCTTGCGGGCGAAATTGCCGCGGCCCGCGAGGCCCGACCGACCCTGCAGTTGCTCATCGGTCACGGCTCCGGCAGTTTCGGCCACGTGGTCGGCCGGCGCTACGGCACCCGTTCCGGCGTGACAACGCCCGAGGAATGGTACGGTTTTGCCGCCACAGCCGACGCTGCAGCCCGCCTAAACCGCATCGTCGTCGCTGCACTGCTCGAAGCGGGGATACCGGCCTGGTCGATTCAGCCGAGCGTGGTCCTGCGCAGCCGGGACGGCGTTCTAGAAGACGGTCCCCACGCCGCAGTGACGGCTGCCCTGGCCCGGGGTCTGGCGCCGGTAGTCTATGGCGATGTAGCCCTGGACAGCCTACGTGGCGGGACGATTGCCAGTACCGAGGAAATCTTTGCCTGGCTGATCCGGCACATGCCGCCCCAGCGTATGCTCCTGGTAGGCGAGGTTGACGGCATCTACACGGCAGATCCCCAGCTGACGCCTACGGCGGAACGTATCGATGCCGTTACAGCGTCTACTCTGGCAGAAATTGAGAACGCGTTGGGCGAGAGCCACGGCGTCGACGTGACCGGCGGCATGCGCGCCAAGGTCGGTCAGGCGCTGGAAATGGTCGCGGCCGCGCCCGGTTTGGAAGTGCGCATCTGCAGCGGCCTGACGCCGGATGCCGTGAGAGACGTATTGCTGGACCCGACCACGCCTATTGGGACGAGAATCACCGGGTAAGCATTACAAACAAGCGCCACAGAACTGGGTAGACTGCCATCATGGCCTGCGTACGGCAATCTGGAACGATCAATCATGGGTTGGGCAGAGAAGATTGACGCATTATGTCACGCCCAATCATGGCGATGCGACAGGCGAGCCGTAGGCCAATAGACATGAAGCCGTAGGACTGAAATGGCCCTGCTATTTGCTCATCGACGCGGCTCAACGGTATAATTTGCTGATGCTTCGCCCGGTTCGGCTGTGAAAAATGGTTTTCCGCCGAAAGTTTGCGGCCGGCGGCCGGGTGATCGAAGAGGTAAGACACAGATGCTACTCACGATACTTTCGTTTGTCCTGGTTCTGGGCGTACTCGTCTTTTTTCACGAATTGGGCCACTATTGGGTCGCCCGGCGCAACGGCATAGTGGTCGAAGAGTTTGGCATGGGGTATCCGCCCCGGTTGGCCAAGCTCTTCACGTACGATGGAACCGACTTCACGCTCAACGCTTTGCCCTTCGGCGGTTTCGCCCGGATGAAGGGGGAAGATGCAGGCGACATGTCGCCGGGCTCGTTTAACGCCGCCAGCCGCAGCGCACGAGCCCTCACCTTGCTGGCCGGCCCCGCGATGAACGCCTTCTTGGCCGTCGTGCTCTTTGCGTTCAGTTTCATGGCGGGCTTTCCCGCCACGGTCGCCCATCCCGAATTGACGGATGTTCCAGCCGGCACTGCTGCGGCCGCTGCCGGCCTGCAGAGCGGCGACATCCTGCTGGAACTGGACGGACGACCGGCCCTGATCAGCGCAATCCCGAATTTTGACTTCCGCGTCATGCAGCGGGGCGAGCCTACCGGCGCCACAGCGCCCGGCACGATGCTCATCAGCCGGGACGACGTCGTTACCACGCTGCCGCTGGCCGACGGCCCAGGCAACATCGATGCCATGCTGCGCGACACGGCCTATAAGACGGTCCTGGGCACGGAAATAACGCTGACCGCGGTCGACAGCCCGGCCGAAGCCGCCGGTATTCAGACCGGCGATCTCATCTACGCCGTAGACGGTTCGGTGATCACCGAAGGGAACACGCTCAATCAAGTGATCCAGACCAAGGTCGGTCAGGAAGTCGCGCTGACGGTCCTGCGTGCCACGGGCTGGGAAGAGATCCGGGTGACGCCCCGCGAAAATCCGCCGGAAGGCGAAGGGGCGCTCGGCGTACAGATCACCTACCAGAGCACGCTTGCCACGCTACCGTTCCTGCGTTCGATCTGGGAAGGCGTGCTCAATACGCTACAGTACGTCTGGCTGGTGCTGCAGCTTCCGGTTCTGCTCATCATGGGGCAGCTCTCTCCGGCCGAAGCGCAGATCAGCGGCCCGGTCGGCATTGCGCAGATGGTGGGCGGCGCCATGTCCGCCACGATCGACACGGGGTTGCTCTATCCCATTCTCCGCCTGTCGGCGGTTTTGAGCGCGGCGCTGGCCATTACAAACCTGCTGCCGCTTCCGGCGCTCGACGGCGGGCGCTTGCTCTTCATTGCAGTCGAAACCTTACGCGGCCGACGCGTGAATCCTGAACGAGAGGGCCTTGTCCATATGGTTGGATTCATGCTCCTGCTCGGCCTTCTGGTCATTGTGACCGTTCAGGATATTCGCAATGCACCCGAGGCCATCGATTGGCTCTCTCTGCTGGGGCAGTAGCACGTCCCTGCATTCCCATTTCGTCTCGTCCACCGCCAGAGGACTCTTGCATGGCTGACCAGCCTCAAACCGCCAAACCTGCCGGCGCGCAAGCCAAAACCCACTTGCCTCCCACCGGCGCGACGCGTGCCCAGACTGGCGTGCAGCAATGTCCCAACTGCGGCGCGCTGGCGAGTAGCGGCGCCTCCGTTTGCCAGGAATGTGGCGAAGATCTGACCCGGCGCTCCCGGCAGATTCGCTGTCGCGCCTGTCATCACACGGCATCCTCCGCGCTGGTGGTCTGCCCCCACTGCGGACGGGAATTGCAGCCGGCGCCGCCGCGCCTGCTCACCTGGGGCGTACCGGCACTGCTTGCGCTGCTCTTTTTCGGGCTCCTGGCCAATCGGCTCCAGAATGCCAATCCGGCTGACTGGTGGCGCATCGGCACCGACCGAGTCGGGGCACTGGTGGCCGGCGTAGAAGCAGGCATGGAGCCTGCCGCACTCATCGCCATCGCACCGGCGGAGGTTGATTCGACGACCGAAGCAGCAACCCAAACAACGACTGCCCAGGCCGCTGCAGACGGCGGGGAGACTGATGCGGACGTTGCGGCCGGCGTAGATGAGGGAAATACGGTCGCGCTCGCGTTGGCGCCAACCGCAACGCCCGAGCCCACCCAGACCGCCGAACCGACGGCGACCGAGACGGCGACTGAAACGGCGGCACCCACGGCAACATCTGAACCAACGGCGACGCCCGAACCGACGGCAACCGACAGTCCCACGGCGACGCCAACGAACACACCATCCCCAACCGCTACGCCGACCAAGGCCGCCACCGCAACCCAAAGCAGCCAACGCACCGGCATCGGGTTGCCCACGCCCACCCCGCGGGCATCGGCAACGAACGCGGCCGCAGCGGGCGGCGGCACGGGCGGCGCCGTGACGTTGACCTACATCGTGCAAGCGGGCGATACGCTGCTCGGCATCGCCCGGCAGTTCGACACCACCGCCCAGGCAATCATGG
>CAYZLP010000378.1:3352-5430 GCA_964478635.1 uncultured Caldilineaceae bacterium | reverse complement strand
GCAACATTGTCCTCGGCGCGGCGGTCGTCTGGCTGGTGGTCATCATTGCGTTTCCCCTGGCGTTGCTCGTTGCCGCCGGCGGCGATGGATCAACGCCACTGGAAGCAGCTCGCACCTACCTGCTGCGCAACTCGCTCAAGAACAGCCTCATTGTCGCTGCGGTGGCAGGTCTGGCCGCAATTTTGCTCCAGGCCCTCCTGGCGAGAACGTATGGTGCCCGCCGTCTAGACGCCGGAATACTCGTATGGTCTATGCCGATCCTGCTGCCGGCCGCCGTGGGCGTGCTGCTCTGGCGCGCATTCCTGGCGCCGGCCGCGCTGTGGCTGCAGCAGCCGGAGATCGCCCTGGTCAGCATGGGCCTCATCGCAGCCTGGTTCTCCACCCCGTTTCTGTATCTCGTGCGCCAGAGCGGGCTCGCCTGGCCCTGGTGGTCGACTGCACTCCTGGCCGGCTATGTCGCCTTAGCGGACGTGGCCACGCCGCTTTTGCTAACGGGGGGACAACCCTTCCACGCTACCAATACCCTGGCCAGTTGGGCCTATCTTCAATATACGGTCAATCGCGATCCGCTCATGGGCGGTCTGACAACATTGGTCTGGCTCGCCCTGCTTGTGCCGGTGCTGCTGCTCTTCCTGATGGCGACGCCGTGGCAATCCACATCCGGCCCCAGCGGCACTGAGCTGTCCGCCCGGACGAGCAGGGGACGCTTGTCCGCCCTTGTGTTGGTGGTATGGATCTGGCTACCGTTCTGGGGATCCCTGGTGGGCGGATTTGTGCGAGGATTTACGCCGCCAAGCTGGATGACGCTGGCGACCATGTGGCTGCCATTACTCGCCAGTATCGGCGCCATTGCGCTCATCGGCGGGCCGGCCGTGTGGCTTGGGCAGCGCGACGGGGAGATGACGTCGAGGACCGGCGCCAGACGGCTGGACGGCGCCGGATTCTTGGCGTTGGCGCTTCTGGCCTGGCCCCTGCTTTTCATTATGACGGCGTTCACATTCGATCTGCAGCCGTGGATATGGGTCTTGAGCGTACTGGCAATTGGACTCGTCGGCGGCGCGGGAATGGTCCAGCTGCGACGTATCACTGACCGGCGCGCCGGGGGCAGGCATGCCCTCTTTTTCATCTGGCTGGTCATCTGGCATGGATTTCCGATGGAGTCCCTTCTAATGGGTCAAGGCGGAGCGCTGGCGTCCGGCTTCGTCGTCATCCAAATGGGCGCACCGACGCGTGGCCCATCGCTTACCTTGCTCGCAAGCGCCTCCATCCTCATCCTGTCCGGCCTACTCCTTTGGAGCGTGGCCCGACGCATAGCCAAGGACGCGTCCCGGGACTCGCCGGCATAAGAAAAGCCGGCGTTTTTCGAAACGCCGGCTTCTGACTGTATTTGTCAGGCAAAAGTGAACAGAAAGGTTTCAATGTTCAGGCCAATTCCTCGCCGAACACGGTGGAGCTTTCGCCGCGACAGCTAATGCAGCGTCCTTCCTGAAGTTCCAGGTAAATGGGCCGCCTGCCCACCGCGCGAATCGTGAGGCGCAAGGCCGTTTGGCTGAGCGCATCATCCGCGACCCACCCCTTGAGCACGACGTGATTGGTGCCCGCCGCCACACTGATCTGGGCCATTGACCCCCCCAACAACGGATGGCACGCCAGGGCATCACGTACACGCCAGGCGGTCGATTTGTCAGTTGTAGAATGATGGATACGCACCATCTGCTTGCTCCTAGTCCAGATCGGAGCAAATCCCACGGCGGAAATTCGGCGCCTCTGCCACCGGTAGAAGCTGGCGGTTCATTTCCGCCGGGATTCACTAGCCAATCATCAATGTGTATCGAGTCTACCATGCCCACGTTAGCCGCCTATCAGCACCCCGTTTGCGCTTTGTTTGCAATATTGGATTATACTAGTACAGATCGGCCTGAATGCTTCGGCGGCGCTCAGCACCAGTACCACGACAGAAATCCGGCCTTCTACATCTGGCAGATGGCTTGGGCAGCAACACCTTGTTTTGAGGAACGTTCATGCGCATTCTTATCACCGGCATTGCGGGGTTCGCCGGGAGTCATCTAGCCGAATAT
>CAYZLP010000378.1:0-3252 GCA_964478635.1 uncultured Caldilineaceae bacterium | reverse complement strand
GCGCATTCTTATCACCGGCATTGCGGGGTTCGCCGGGAGTCATCTAGCCGAATATTTGGTGGAGGCTGAGTGTTGGGAAATTCACGGCGTCGTCCACCGCCACGACCGGCGCATCCAGCATCTGCTGCCGGCGCTAACGCTGCACCGGGGCGATCTGCGCAACGCCCTCTGGGTGAATGACCTGGTCGAATCCCTTGCCCCGGACGCCGTCTTTCATCTGGCCGCCTGGAGCGATGTGGGCGGCAGCTGGCGGCAGCCCTGGACGACCTACGAACTCAACATTCAATGCCAGCTCAACTTGCTGGAAGCCCTGCGCCGCAGCCGGCCCGCCTGCCGGACCGTCATCGTGACTTCCAACGAGGTGTATGGTCTCGTCCAGCCGGATGAGCTGCCCATCGACGAAGAGACGCCCTTCCGGCCCAACAGTCCCTACGGCGTGAGCAAGGTCGCCCAGGACATCATGGGTCTGCAATACTGGAACAGCCATCGCCTACCCGTCCTGCGCATGCGCAGCTTCAATCACGTCGGGCCGGGTCAGGCGGACGACTTTGCGGCCAGTTCCTTCGCCCGCCAGATCGCCGAGATCGAGGCGGGTCTGCGTCCGCCCGTCATGCGCGTCGGCAACCTGAGCACCCGGCGCGACTTCACCGATGTGCGCGACGTGGTCCGGGCCTACTGGTTGGCCCTGGGCCGCGGCGAGCCCGGCCTGGCCTACAACGTGGGCTGCGGCCGCAGTTATGCCATCCAGACGGTACTGGACGAATTGCTGGCCCTGACCGACGTCTCAATAACCGTGGAGACCGATCCGGCCCGCCTGCGTCCCAGCGATGTACCTGTAAGCGTCTGCGACAATAGACGCTTACAGGCGGCGACCGGCTGGGAGCCTGAGATCGACCTGCACACCTCCCTGCGTGACCTGCTCGACAGCTGGCGGCGCGAGGTCCGCGGGAACGCCGGCCAGGCCGAGCACGTCAATCTGTCGGCGAGTGAGTAATTCTTGCGGGGCGGTTGGTTGGCGGTAAACAGATATTTCCGGATCTACGATTCCCCCACGATATTTTGAAGTATTGCAGCATTCTAAAGAGGAAAGCAATCATGCCCACCGCATTAGTCACCGGCGTCACCGGACAAGACGGCAGCTACCTGGCCGAATTTCTGCTCGAAAAGGGCTACCGGGTCGTCGGCATGGTGCGCCGCACCAGCACCATCAACTTCGACCGGGTCAAGCACATCCAGGATCAGATCGAGATCGTCCAGGGCGATCTTCTGGATCAAATGAGCCTCATCGCCATCCTCCAGGAGTATCAGCCTGAAGAGGTCTACAACCTGGCCGCCCAGAGCTTTGTCCCCACCAGTTTCACCCAGCCGGTCCTCACGGGCGAGTTCACGGCCCTGGGCGTCACCCGCATGTTGGAGGCCATCCGCATCGTCGATCCCGCCATCCGCTTTTACCAGGCCAGTAGCTCCGAGATGTTCGGCAAGGTCCTGGAGGTGCCCCAGAGCGAGCGTACGCCCTTCTACCCCCGCAGCCCTTACGGCGTGGCCAAGGTCTACGGCCACTGGATTACGGTCAACTACCGGGAAAGCTACGACATCTACGGCTGCTCGGGCATTCTTTTCAACCATGAGAGCCCCCGTCGCGGCCTGGAATTCGTCACCCACAAGATCACCTACGGCGCCGCCAAGATCAAGCTCGGGCTGGCCAAGGAGTTGCGCCTGGGTAACCTGGAGGCCCGCCGGGACTGGGGCTACGCCGCCGACTACGTCCGGGCCATGTGGCTCATGCTCCAGCAGGAGCAGCCCGACGATTACGTCGTCGCCACGGGCGAGACCCACAGCGTGCGCGAATTCGTGGAGGAGGCCTTCGGCTTCCTGGACCTGGACTGGCAAGCGTACGTGATTCAGGATCCCAAGTTCTACCGTCCGGCCGAAGTGGACCTGCTGGTGGGCGATCCGGCCAAGGCCCGGAAAGAGCTGGGCTGGGAACCGAGCGTCAACTTCCGGGAGCTGGTGCGCCTCATGGTCGACGCGGACATGAATAGCCTGGAGCGGGCCGTTCGCAACGGAACCTACGCCCCCCGCCATCTGGAAGCGCTCCACCGCTAGGCCAAAGCAAGTCTCGGATACGCAGCGCTTGGCGTGGTTGAGGGTAGCATGTTGTCGCCCCGCATAACCGAAACGTGCTGGGGACAGTGCGGGGCTCGTGAAACTTCCGGGAAGCTGCCGCGCCGAACCCTACGCCCTCCCACCGCGCTTCCCGGAAGCCCACATGTGCCAATTCGCACCACGAGGCATGAAAACCCGCGCGGATCTGCTTGATCAGCGTCATCCGCGGTCCATTTTCAGGGTAGTTGGTGACTTGGATTCAGGTGTTTAGGTGACAACCGGTGAGATGTTCTTTCGCAAATACGATCAAGCCAGTGGGCGAAAGCATCCGCCGCTGCTGCTGATTCACGGCGCCGGCGGCAACTTGGCGCACTGGCCGCCCCAGGTGCGCCGCTTGCCCGACGCTACGGTGTACGCGATCGACCTGCCGGGACACGGCCAATCGTTGGGAACGGGCGTTGCGTCCATCGAACGCTATGCCGATGCCGTTCTGGACTTTCTCGACACGGAAGCGCTGACGCAGGTTGTTGTGGCCGGCCATTCCATGGGCGGCGCCATTGCCCAGGATCTGGCGCGACGCATGCCGGGACGGATTGCAGGCCTTGTGCTGATCGGGACGGGCGCTCGGCTGCCCGTGGCGCCGGCCCTTCTGAAGGGGTTGCAAACGGACTACGCCGGAAGCGTGTCGCGCTTGGCCAAGTGGGTTTATGGACCGACGGTCGGTGACAAACAGCGGGACGACTTTCGACGACAACTCATGCGTCTGCCTCCGGGTCTTCTGTTGGGCGACTTCATGGCCTGTGCGGCGTTCGATGCCTCTGCCGATCTGACGGCAATGGCTATGCCTGCGCTGGTCGTATGCGGCCTGGAGGATCGCATGACGCCCCCGACTCTCAGTCGCCAACTCCGGGAAGGCCTGCCGTCAGCAGAATTGCAGTTGCTCGACGAGACCGGCCACATGGTCATGCTCGAACGATCCGACGCGACGGCTGAACGCCTGCACGTCTTTTTACAGGCCCTTACTGCCCGGCGCGATGACTGAGCGCACTCGAAGTACTCACGCCGCACTTTATCAATAATGCTATGGAAACTTTACGCTTGTTTGTGAGCGCCACCCGCGATCTGGAAGAGGAACGGGCCGTCATC
>CAYZLP010000377.1:3397-5434 GCA_964478635.1 uncultured Caldilineaceae bacterium | reverse complement strand
CATCGCCCATTTCGACGCACTGGCCGACCGTCTGGCGCTCTTCAAAACCGGCGGCAGCGACTACCACGGCGCGACCAAGCCGGGAATCGTGCCGGGACAGGCGGGGCTGACAGAGGCGGAATGGAACGACATTAGGCATACAATAATTAATTGAAAATAGTTAATTATAAATTTATAATGCTTGCATTCGCGCCGTTTTTATCATTGACAATTCACAATTATCTATTTTCCATTAATTATTCTCTCTCAATCCCATCAACAATCGACCATCAACAACCGCCCATGTTCTCACCTGCTCGTCCAACCTGGATCGAAATCAGCCGCAGTGCGCTGACCAACAACGTGGCCGCACTGCGTGCGCTCATCAAGCCGCCCTGCCGGCTCATGGCCGTCGTCAAGGCCAACGCCTACGGGCACGGCGCGGCTGAAGTCGCCCGCATCGTCCTGGAAGCCGGCGCAGACGCGCTGGCCGTCGCCTCCCTTTCCGAGGCGCTGGCACTGCGCCATGCCGGCATCGACGCGCCCGTGCTGGTCCTCGGCTACACGCCCGGCTGGCTGTTCCACAATGCCGCCGTGCACGATGTGCGCCTGACCGTCTACGATCCGAGCCAGCTGGCGGAACTGGACGAGGCCGCCGCCGATTTGCCCGGGCCGCTGACGCTGCACGTCAAAGTGAATACGGGCATGAACCGTCTCGGCCTGCAACCCGATGAGACGCGCCCTTTTCTGCAGGCGCTGCGCGAACGGGAACACGTGCATGTAGAAGGACTCTATACGCATTTTGCCACCTCAGATGAAGCCGACAAGCGCCATGCGCTGGCGCAATTCGCCCGCTTCCAGAAAGCCCTTGCAGAGGTTGAAGCGATCGGCTTGCGTCCGCCTGTGGTTCATGCCGCCAACTCGGCAGCTGTGCTCACCATGCCCGAGACGCATTTAGACATGGTCCGTTCGGGCATTGCCCTCTACGGCCTGGATCCGGACGAAGAGCAGACGCCGGTCCCCGCCAATTTTCGTCCGGCCCTCGCGTGGAAAGCGCAGGTGGCCCAGGTGCGCAGCTTGCAGCCCGGCGACGCTGTCAGCTACGGCCGGGAGTTTATCGCCGACCGTCCGATGACGGCGGCAGTTGTACCGGTAGGCTATGCCGACGGCTTTCCGCGCCGGCCGCTGCACTGGGGCAGCCTGCTGATCCACGGCCGGGAGGCGCCCATCCTGGGCCGGGTTTGCATGGACCAGACCATCATCGACGTGACCAAGATTGTGGAGGCGGGCCAAGCGGTCGCCATGGGTGATGAAGTCGTCATCATCGGTCGCCAGGATGGCGCGGCCATCAGTGCGGAGGAAGCCGGGCGCCGGATCGGTACCATCAACTACGACGTGACCAGCCGCATTCTGGATCGGGTGCCGCGGCTGCTGGCGGATTGAGCCGCCGGGGAGGCGAGACGCCGTGAACGATCTCATATTCAGCAGCGTACGCACATTGGCCGCAGCCCTCCAGCGGCGGGACGTTTCCGCCCAGGAGGTCGTCGCAGCCTATCTGGCGCGCATCGAGGCGCTCCAGCCCACGATCAACGCGGTAACCGTCCTTGCGCAGGAAGCCATGACCCGGGCCCGCCAATGCGATGACGATCTCGCCCGGGGTATCAGCCGGGGCGCGCTCCACGGCATCCCCTTCACCGTGAAAGATATCTTCGCCACCATCGGCACGGTGAGCGTACTGGATACGCGCATGCGCCAGCGGGCCGCACCGACCGCCAACGCCACCGTCGTCACGCGCCTGCGGGGCGCCGGCGCCATCCTCCTGGGCAAGACCAACTCGCCCCCCAATGGACACGGGCGGGACGCAGAGACCGCCTACACGGGCCGAACCCTGAACCCCTACAATCTGGAGTCCACACCCGGCGGCTCCAGCGGCGGCGAAGCTGCCCTGATCGCGGCGGGCGGTTCCCCCTTGGGTCTGGGCAGCGATCAGCAGGGCGGGCTGCGCGTGCCCGCACACTTCTGCGGCGTGGCCACGCTCAAGCCGACGGTCGGGCGCAT